>DATCJQ010000303.1:0-4530 GCA_036562745.1 Flavihumibacter sp. | reverse complement strand
TCTTTTCTATTGTTGCTGGGTCATTTTCTCGGCATTTTCCGCAAACTGTAGTCGGTCGATAAAATCCTGGATCTCACCATTCAGCACGGCATCCAGGTTATAGGAGGTATAGTTGATCCGGTGGTCGGTTACGCGGCCCTGCGGAAAATTATAGGTGCGGATTTTGGCACTCCGGTCGCCGCTGCTAACCAAACTTTTACGATGGCGGGCAATTTCCTCCTCCTGCTTGCGTACCTGCTCCTCATAAAGCTTGGTCCGCAGCATTTGCATGGCTTTCTCCCGGTTGGCCAGCTGGGTCCGCTCGGTTTGACAAACCACGACGGTACCGGTGGGAATATGGGTTAGCATCACCTTGGTTTCCACCTTGTTTACGTTCTGGCCGCCGGCACCGCCGCTTCGGGCCGTTTCCATTTTAACATCTGCCTCCCGGATCTCCACGTCCACTTCCTCCGCTTCGGGCATCACGGCCACGGTTGCCGCACTGGTATGCACCCGTCCGCTTGCCTCAGTGGCCGGTACCCGCTGTACCCGGTGTACGCCGGATTCGAATTTGAGGGTGCCATACACGTCCTCGCCAATCACTTCCACGTTCACCTCCTTATAACCGCCCACAGTTCCCTCGTTTTCACTCAGAATGGCCGTTTTCCAGCCCTTGCTATTGCAATAACGCAGGTACATGTTCAGCAGGTCGCCCGCAAAAAGCGAAGCTTCATCGCCACCGGTGCCGGCGCGGATTTCCAGGATAGCGTTCTTGTCGTCCTGGGGATCCTTGGGTATCAGCATCTGCCGGATGGTCGCCTGCAGCGATGCTTCCTTTTGCTCGAGCAGGGGCAATTCCTCCTTGGCCAGCTCACGCAACTCCTCGTCGTCGCCATTCAAGGCCTCCCGGTAGGTCTCCAAATCGGCCAATACAGACTTGTAGAGCTCATACTGTTGCACGATCTTCTCCAGACTGCGATACTCCTTGCTCATCGCGCTGAATTTCTTGTTGTCGCCCACAATTTCCGGGTTGGTAAGGGCAACGCCCAGATCAGTAAATCTTGCTTTGATCGCTTCCAGCTTGTCTAACATAGTTGCTTACTTTTATGCCCTCTTTCCCGATAATTTTTATCCGGTGAAAAAAGGTTGGCAAAATTAAATGAAAACCTGCGATGGCATACCGAAAGTTCAAAGGAGATCGGCTTTTTATTGGAAATTCCTGGGCACCGGACCGTTCCGTACTGATAACCACGGAGAACGGAAGGGTTGAAACCATTCTTCCCGAAGAAGAAGCCGGAGACGATATTGAGCAACTGGAAGGCATAATCTGCCCTGGATTTATCAATGCCCACTGCCATCTCGAACTCAGCCATCTGCACCACCAAATTCCACCCCATACCGGTATGGTGAAGTTCCTGCTTTCGGTGATGAACCTGCGCGGCACTCCCCTGGAAACCATTCAGGAGGCCATGAAGCTGGCCGATCAATCCATGTATGATTCTGGAATCGTGGCCGTTGGCGATATCTGTAATACCGATCACAGCCTGGCCCTGAAACAGAACAGCACCATCCGCTACTACAACTTCATTGAAGCGATGGGTTTTGTTGCGGCCGGTGCGCCCCAGCGATTTGAAGCTGCCCGAGAGTTGACCAGGCGTTTCGGGGAGACGGGTCCCGCCAGCCTGGTACCCCATGCCCCTTATTCCGTTTCACCCGAACTGTTTCAGCTGATCAACCAGTCTCCGGCACCCGTACGCTGTATGCATAACCAGGAATCCAAAGCCGAAGCGGATTTTTTCCTGCACGGCGATTCCGACCTCAGAGAGCTCTATCGCGCGATTGGGGTCGACCTTTCCTTTTTCAACCCACCCGGCAGCTCCAGCCTTGCCGCCGTTTTACCCTGGTTATCCAATTGCGAACATCTCATGCTGGTGCACAATGTAACCACCAGCCCCGAAGACCTGGACCTGCTCAGCCGGTTTCCTTCCGAAGTATTTTTCTGCCTCTGTCCCAATGCCAATGAATACATCAACCAGTCTGCCCCTCCCCTGCACCTGCTGGAAGCAAAACCCGACCATATTGTACTCGGAACCGACAGCCTGGCGTCCAACTATCAGTTATCTATAACCGAAGAAATAAAATCGATTCGAAAAACATATCCCACCATTCCTCTTGAACGTTTGTTGCAATGGGCCACACTGAATGGTGCACGTGCGTTAAAAATGGATGGTGAACTGGGTAGTTTTGAAAAGGGAAAAACTCCGGGTGTAGTGCAGTTACACGAGGACCAGTCGAGACGAATTATCTGATATCCCTCACCCTGAAATATCGTTATAATTCACCCTGAAATATCGATATCCTTCACCCTGAAATATCCTGCGCCTAACCCAGTACTTCCTGCAGCACAGGCAGTGAACGCAGGTTTCCGAACTCCGATACATGGAACTGGTAATATTGCTCGAGTTGCTGCAGTAAAAAGCGGCGGGTGGAAACATTCAGATGAATCTGCTCCAGCTCCTGCGGCTGCATCACCCGAAGAAATTGCGCTATCACTTCGCTGTTAAAACCATCGAGATAAAAATGATGCTCGGGATATTCGGCCACAAACACGCCTTCCTTCAAATCGAGTATGGTTTGTTTGGGACCAAATTCATCCACCAGCCGGAAGCCGAAAAAATTCGCCAGGTGCAGCGAGAAAAAAAGCGGATAATTGGCCACCATTTTCGGACTCGCATTATCGAGATGCAGCAAAGCATCTTCCATAAAATAAAACAAATCGGGATTGGGCTCAGGCTGCTTGAGGCATTTCTGCAAGAGCTCAATCATATAGGTAGCAACAGCCCCCTTAAAAACATCAAAGAAAAGATGATTGTATAAAGTGGCCCAACGATGTTCCTTAATGCGCTGCAGTTTTTTCTGTTCATTGTGATAAACCACCAGATCCAGCAGGGCAAAAGGCTGAAACAAATTTGATTTGGTACCGGCTTTTTTTGAGGCCGACCGCACGCCGTTTACGATATAGGATTGCACACCAAAGAGCTCGGTAAATATGGACACAATCACACTGCTGTCGCCATATTTAACGGTCCTCAAAACGATGCCTTTGGTATGAAAATTCATGGTTGAATAAATACAATTTTTGTTACTGCCTGTTCCTTCCTGCTTTCATCACCCGACCAAACAAGATAAACGCCGGTGGCCACTCTTTTCCCGTTCAGATCCAGTCCATTCCAGATCGCCTGTCCGCCGAGCGCCCTTCCCTGATACACCAACCTTCCATCCAGCGTGGTAATCTTGATCACCGCCTGGTTTACCAATCCCCTTATGGCGATGGTTCCTGTATACCCCGGAGGAACAGGATTCGGATATACCAGCACGTTAGTATGTCTGCTTCCGCCTTCGGTTGCGGTTGACCGATAGCTCACCATACCTTTCGCGGTAGCAATTAATACCCATCCTGTTTTCGGATCCACTGAAATCTGTTGCACATCATTATCGGGCAGCGGACTGTTGGAACTGGTGAACCGATAGATGGTTTTATCACCACTTTCACTGATCAGCCAGATCCCGTTTCGGGTACCCACCCATTTCCGGTTGGCACCGTCCACCGCGATTGCCTGTACCCTTTCTCCCTTAAACAGGTAGCCGGCAAAATTATCGCTTTGTACCACAGGCAACACAGCCTCACATCCCTGTGGAGAAAATACCTGCTCCGTACATTGTATGATGGCAATCCCATCCGAGGTACCTACCCAAACAAAACCGAAATGATCTTTGGCCAAGCATAAGACTTCCGCATCCGGAAGATTGCCCTTGCCCATGCCGGGCTGGTAAAAACGCCACTGATCGTCGCCCGTTTGCTCCAGAGAATTGCCCTGGTTATAGCAGAACAAGCCGAATCCGGGAGCAATGATCCATTTCTGGTTGATATCATCTACCACCAATTGTCCCAAGCGGTAACCCGGATAAAAGAACGGGATTTCAAAAGAGAGATGGCTGCCATCATTTTTATACACCACGAGTCCGCGCTGCGCTCCGTCATTGGCAATCCACAAATGCTGATCCCTGTCGGCGGCGAGTCCGCTTACCCGATACTGACCGGCATTTCCCTGCGCCTGATTTAACACGGGGGATTTGTATTGCTGCCATCCCTCTTCCCTCCACTGCAATAACCCATCGCCGGCTGAACCAATCCACACTTCTCCTGGTTTTGTTTGGGCAAGGGGCCCCGGATTTCTGAATGACGAAGGCCATCGGTTACTCAGGGTTTGTCCGGGAATAAAATTCTCCCAGTTACCGTCGATTAATCTGCTCACGGTTGAATCACCGGCTGCCCACCATTCCCCGGTCCGGGTACCCAGTCCGCCAAGTCCGCTTGTCACCGGTGAATTGGGAACCATCTGTTCCACTTCATTGCCACTGATACGGAGCAATCCATTGGTTTTGTCGGCCACCCAGTATTCACCACCCAGGTTCAGCGCCGCAGCGGGTTGGACGATCTGAGGATGTTCTATTTTTCGTTCAACCATTCCCGTTATATCAAGCTGAATG
>DATCJQ010000302.1:0-4703 GCA_036562745.1 Flavihumibacter sp. | reverse complement strand
CGAGTATGGTTTTCACCGGGGCAGGCCGGATATTCTGGGCTACCTTTGCACCATGCCTGCATTACAAAAAATAAGTATAGTTGGCAGTGGAAGCTGGGCAACAGCCCTGGTGAAAATTTTTTCGGAGAGCGGTATTCAGGTGACCTGGTTATTGCGTTCAGCGGCTCATGTGGAACATATATTATTACATCAGAGCCCGCAACATTACCTCAATTACCTTTCGTTTAATCTCGATCTGGTTAAGCCGGTATCAACCGTGGAGGAAGCCGTTCAGGCCTCTGATTACCTGTTATTTGCCGTTCCGTCTGCCTATCTCGAATCCACCCTGCATGATTTTGATCCGCAGGTATGCGCGAATAAGAAGCTGCTGGTGTCGATTAAGGGAGTGGTACCCGGTTCGGGTGAAATCCCCACGGTATTTCTTTCCAGAAAACTTGGCCTGAACCCGCGGGATTGCATTGTATTGGGCGGACCCTGCCATGCGGAGGAAATAGCCATGAACCGGCGGACCTACCTGACGGTGGCAGGTTATTCTATGCCCGAAATTGAAAAAATCGGAAGCAGTTTACACCCGCCCTACCTGAAAGTGGTGTTAAATAAGGATCCGATGGGTGTAGAATTGACAGCTATTATGAAAAATGTGGTAGGTATCGCAGCCGGGATCGTAAGAGGAATGAATTTTGGGGACAACTTCCTGGCCGTGCTCGTAAGCAATGCACTTCGGGAAACCCGGAAGCTCGTAAACACCCTGGCTCCGGGTGAGCGCGATTTCGACGACTCCGCTTATTTCGGCGATCTGCTGGTAACTGCTTATTCCGGATTCAGCCGAAACGGCGCTTTCGGTCAACTGATCGGCCGGGGTTATTCTGTAGCCATGGCTCAGAATCATATGCAGATGGTGGCCGAGGGTCATGCTGCCACCAAAGGACTGTACCTTCTTGCAAAATCAGCCAGACTCCAGCTGCCGCTCTTATCTGCAGTGTACCGGATATTATATAAGCAGTCTTCACCGTTTAATGAGATGAGATTGCTGGAACAGTACCTGAGATAAGAATGGGAACGGAACTTGAGAATGCCCCCGCGCAGGGTGGCAGCAAAATAAATTTTAAAAACCTGGTGTTGCGGCAACGCACACTTAAGATAAAGGAGACATTATGTTATTATTAGCAACAGATTTGGATGGGACGTTTTTAGGTGGGAAAAGTGCCGATAAACAGCAATTATATCGAGTGATCCGTGAAAACCCTTCGATCCGCCTTGTGTTTGTAACCGGACGCGGATTGGAGACGGTGATTCCCTTATTGAATGATCCCGTAATTCCGAATCCCGATTATATTATATGTGATGTGGGTGCTACGGTGGTGAATGGTCGCACGCTCGAACCAATTCAGCCCCTGCAGTCGGAAATCGAAAGCCGATGGCCGGGTTCCGTGGTGGTGAACAATCGTCTGAAAGATGTACCCGGACTTCGACGTCAGGAAGTGCCCATGACCAGAAGAAGCTCCTGGTTTTTTGACCAGAGTACAGATATAGAACAGGTAAGAACGCTTGCTTCCGAACTGGAATGTGATGTGCTTTTATCCGCAGGTCGTTTTCTCGATGTATTGCCGCCCGGAATCAATAAGGGATATACCCTGAAACAGCTTGTAAAACTTCTGAATGTGCCCGAGGACCAGATCCTCGTAGCAGGTGATACATTGAACGATTTATCGCTCTATCAGACCGGATACAAGGGCGTGGTGGTTGGCGGTGCGGAACCGGCATTGCTGGAGGCCACAGCCGGACAATCACTGATTTATCAGGCAGAACGTGCAGGTTGTGGCGGAATCCTGGAAGCCTTCCGGGCTTTCGGTGCCTTCAATCAATATGATCCTGCTTTGGAAGAAACCAATGAGTTGCCGGCGGCCGGTGAAAACCAGTTGCTGATGGTTTACCATCGTCTTCCCTATGAGGTGAAAGTTATAAATGGCGAAAAGAAACAGGTTCCGCCGACCAGTCCGAATGGAATCATCCCTTCCTTAATGGGATTTTTCCGCGAAGGCCGTTCTGGTACCTGGATTGCCTGGGAAGAAGTGGACAAGGCAGGAACGGAACTGCGCAATATCTATATTGATGAAGAAAAATATCCCAACCTGCTGGCGGGGCGCATCGGTCTCACCAAAAAGGAAGTGGAACTTTTTTATAAAGTGTTTTCCAAGGAAGCGTTCTGGCCCACCATCTTTTCCTTTGTGGATAAAGCCAGTTTCAACCACGATCACTGGGATCATTATGTGCGCATAAACCGGATGTTTGCGGAGAAGACGGCGAAGGAAGCCGACTATGGCGCCAATGTATGGATTCACGATTATAATCTGTGGATGGTGCCCGGCATACTTCGTCAGCTAAGACCGGATCTGAATATTGCTTTTTTCCATCACACCAGTTTTCCGCCGGCGGATATCTTTAATATCATTCCCTGGAGGGGCGATATTATCGGCAGTCTGTTACAGTGTGATTATATCGGATTCCATATTCCGCGTTATGCCGAAAACTTTGTGGATGTGGCGAGGAGCCTGCTGCCCGTAACCGTGCTGGAAGAACAGAACTGCACCGAACGTTTTCTCAGCTATAGCTGCCCGTTAGGTGTTGAAAAGATGCCGCGACTCATTGAAGCCGGGTCACGAAAAGTACGATTGGGTGCGCATCCCATCGGTGTGCATACAGGGTATATTCGTGAATGTTTCGAAAAAGCGGAACGCAAAAACCTGGTGCAACAGTTGAGAGACCAGGTGGGCGAGGATAAGAAAATCGTACTCAGTGTGGAACGCCTCGACTATGTGAAAGGTCCGCTTGAGAAGATTTATGCCTTCCAGGAATTTCTTGAAGAATATCCCGAATTCCACGGGAAGGTGGAGCTGATCAATATTTGTACACCGCCGGCCAAGGGCATGAAAATTTACGACAAGGTTCAGCAGGAGCTGGAACAGGCTGTTGGCAAGATCAACGGTAAATATTCAAGGATCGGCTGGACGCCAATTCATTTCTTTTTCAGGTCTTTTCCTTTTGAGGAACTGGTAGCCTATTATGCTGTTTCGGATATCGCCTGGATTACACCCCTCCGCGACGGACTCAATCTCGTTGCCAAGGAATATGTGGCGGTACAGGGATTAAAGGAGAAAGACAAGGGCGTGCTGATCATATCGGAATTCGCCGGCGTTTCGGTGGAAATGGGTTATGCGCTGCGCACCAACCCCTACGATAAACGATCACTGATAGATGTGCTCCTGCATGCCCTGGTTATGGAGCCCGAAGAAAAGGATATGCGTATGAATCGGTTGTTCGACACCGTTAACTATTATGATATCGGTTACTGGAGCAGCGATTTTATGCGTGAACTGGATGCGGTCAGGTCCTTACAATACCAGTTTTAACGGCATACAGCACCAGTCCCACTCTTGAGTTGACACCCAGTTTATCGAACAATACATCGCGATAGCTGTCGGCGGTGCGAGAGCTGATATTCATTTCCTGAGCGATTTCGCGGTAGGTCATTTCCGTGCAGGTGAGACGGAGAAACTCAATTTCCTTATCAGTAAGCTGGGGCGACTCGTTCGCACCCGGCGCTGATTTGTCTGCATTGATATAATATCCCTTATCGCGCAGTTGAACCAACGCATCGTAAAACTGGTCGGGATGGCTGTCCTTAATCAGATAACCCCGCGCGCCCAATCGCAGCATGCGGATGAAAACATAGTCCATCTCGAGCATGGTCAGCACCAGCATTTTGGTGTCGGGAAGATGTTTTTGAATCCATTTTGCGGTTTCGTATCCGTCCATCACCGGCATGTTCACATCCAATAGAACGATATCGGGTTTGCGGGTCGGACTTAGCTGCTCGATAAACTCCCGTCCGTTACCGGCTTCGAGCGACACTTCGAAACCTTCAAATTCGTTGATGAGTTTTGCCAGACCATTGCGAAGCAGTTTATGGTCGTCGATCAGGGCGATTTGTAGTTTGTCTGGCTTCCTGGCTTCCATGGCTTAGATTTCCTTGAGTATGCCGGATACAAATCTCCGGCAAAAAAGACTTGAATGATCCGATAGCTTCATCGATTTGTCGCGAATTGACTAAAATCAAAGCTGACCTGGGGTATACCCGAAGTATTTCTTGAAGGCATTGGTGAAATGGCTGGTATGTTTATAACCTGAGAGCGCCGCCACGCGGGAAATGGGTTCACCCTGCTTCAGTAATCCCTTTGCTCTTTCCATTCTAAGAGCAGTCGTGTATTGCAGAATCGTAGTTCCGAAGCGTTGTTTGAAATGTTTTTTCAAATAGTTTTCGTTGGTGCCCACCATCCGGGCCAGTTCTCCCACGGTGAAGGGGGTTTGCAGATTGCCGTCGATCCATTCGCGAACCTTTTCCATGCGTTGGATATCTTCTTCTCTGAGTTCGATGCCCGCAAACTTTTGGTGCTCGTATTGATCGAAGGCGTCCAGTTGTATGGTTAGCAATTCGAGAATCTTTGCCTTCAGGTAAAGTTGTTTGTACTGCTTTTCAAGCGGACAGTTCAGAATATCCACCACAATCTGGCGGACGATCTGGCTATTCGCGGGGTATTCCGGAACAAGGCTTGCTGCTTCGGGGTGATTCAACAGCTCGCTGAGTCGTTCATAGAGCGGATGCGTATCCGGTATGTATTGCAAAAAGGTTTCGGGTGTGATAT
>DATCJQ010000129.1:0-3333 GCA_036562745.1 Flavihumibacter sp. | reverse complement strand
CTACAAGGGCTTCGGAGAAAAAACACAGGAAAGCGTAAAGCAGGCCATCCAGTTTTACAATTCGCATAAGGGTCAGTTTCTCTATGCCGAAATCGAAGCCTATGCCCTGCAACTGGAATCGGCTTTCCTTCAACAGTTTCCCGAATTCCAAACCAGCCTGAGCGGCGAAATCAAACGCCAGTCCATCATCATCACTCAGATTGATTTACTGACCACCGCTCCCGCAGCCAATATTGTGGCTTTCTTCAACCAGGCCGGTTTCAATGCGGTGCAGGCGGAAGGAGAACTGGTGAAAGCACAATCACCCGATGGCGCGCAAATCGTGGTGACGATGAGTGCCCCGGAACAATATGTGGCCCGTCTTTTTATCAGCACCTGCAGCGGACTGTTCCTGCAGCAACTCACCAACCAATATGGTTTCCTGCCCGATCAGCCCTATGCCTCCGAGCAGGCGATTTTTGAATCGCTCGGCATCCATTACCTGCCCGCCAATCAACGCGAACTGGCCGAATTGATTCGTCCGCTCAGCGCACCCACACCCGAAGAACCTGTACAGCCCGATTCTATCCGCGCCGTTATCCACTCGCACAGTAACTGGAGCGATGGACTAAACAGCCTGGAAACGATGGCCAATGCCTGTATCAGTGCGGGAATGGAATACATGGTCATCAGCGATCACAGCAGATCGGCATTTTACGCCAACGGTTTATCGGTTGAGCGGATCCGGGAACAGCATCTGCAAATTGATGAACTCAACCGCAAACTCGCGCCCTTTACTATTTTCAAAAGCATAGAGTGCGATATCCTCGGCGACGGCTCCCTCGATTACGATGACGACACACTCGCTTCCTTTGACCTGGTTATCGCATCGGTACACAGCAACCTCAAGATGACCGAAGAGAAAGCCATGCAGCGACTGCTGAGGGCTATTGAACACCCGGCCACCTGCATATTGGGACATATGACCGGCCGATTGCTGCTGAGTCGTCCGGGTTACCCTGTCAACCACCAGGTTATCATTGATGCCTGCGTAGCCAATGGAGTGGCTATTGAAATCAACGCCCACCCAAGGCGACTGGATATCGACTGGAGCTGGATCCCCTATGCCATGGAAAAAGGATGCCTGCTTTCCATCAATCCCGATGCCCACAGCGTGGACGGATATCAGGATATCCGCTACGGAGTGCTGGCCGCACAGAAAGGCGGACTAACAACCAAGCACAACCTAAGTAGTTATAGTCTGGAACAATTTAAGACCTGGCTGAGGGAAAGGAAACAAAGAAGATAGTTCCCTCCTGTTCACTGGTTTCAAACCAGATGCGCCCCCTCGCCTGCTCCACAATACCCTTGCTCATAGCGAGCCCCAGGCCCGTACCCGAGGTTTTGGTTGTGAAATTCGGCGTGAATATGCGCGACTGGGTTTCGGGCGGAATGCCCTGACCGTTATCGCGAACGCTTATCAGGATTTCATTACCATCCCACTGCTCGCGCAGCTGCACCTGGCGGAAAGATCGGTTTTCGGTAGCCTCCACCGCATTCTGCAGGAGATTAGTGAAGAGCCGGTTGATCTGGGTTCTGTCTGCAAATATCCACACATCCCCTTCTACCGGTTCCCAACTGAACTGAACCTGCTCGCTCGAATAATACAGCGTGGCGAGGGAGTGCAGAATATCATGCAGATCAAAGAGCTCGTTATGCGCATTGCTGATATTGGCGAACTGTGAAAACTCTGAGGCGATCTTCGAAAGGTGATCGATCTGTTCAATCAATGTATGGGCCACATTGGAGGTGAGCTGTTTCACATCACCGTTATTCTGATTGATGGCCTTCTGCAGGTATTGAATACTTAGCTTCATCGGGGTAAGCGGATTCTTGATTTCGTGCGCCACCTGGCGGGCCATCTCGCGCCAGGCTCCTTCCCTTTCGCTCTTGGCCAGGGCAGCCGCACTTTCTTCCAGCTTACGCACCATCTTGTTGTATTCTTTCACCAGCTCACCTATTTCGTCATCGCGATGCCATTCGATTTCATCGTTGTGCTGTGCCAGGTTCACCGCCCGCATCTTCTCGCTGATAAGTGAGAAGGATGCCGTAATCCGGTTGGTGATAAAAAGCGCAATCACCCCTGCAATCAGGAAGATAAAAGCATTCAGATTGATAATAGTGACCAGGAAATTGGAGATCTCCTTCTTCAGCTCTACCTGCGAATCGAAGGAGGGCATATTCACATAGGCATAGGCGTTACCATCCTGATCGCGCACCGGCGAATAGATACTCTGGAAACTGATCTCACCGATCTGTTCTTCCGTGGTAAACTGTACCAGTTTCTGCCGGTGAATACGATAATAGGCTTCGGGATTCATCCGTACACTGAGAATGCCCTTCTCATAAATAAAGGGGTTGGAGGAGAGCCTCAGTTCGCCGCGCGTATCATAAATATTAATGTCCGTGCCATGAATCTCCGACACCTCGCGCACCAGGTTCTCGAGGTACTCATTATATCCGCTGTCGTATAACCGCAACATATAGTCGAAGAATGTCTGGCTGTCCATCTTGTTCTGCACCTCATTGGTCATGATCTGGATGGCCCGGCTCAGTTGATCCTGCTTGTTCCGGTTATAACGATTTATAAAGAAGAAGATGGTAGCCGCACCGATTACCAGGAAGGAAAACAGACTGATGAAAATAATGGTGGCATGCACCTGGGTACGCAAATTGAGCTGCATCTCCTTGCGCAATATACTCAGCCGCATCCTCGAACGGATCAAGAGGGAAAGCAGTTGGAATATACCCAGTAACAACAGGAAGGTTGTAAAGAGATAAGCCACCAGCGTAATTGATTCCAGCCAGAGATTATTCAATCTCGCAATGATCACCACCTTGTTATTGTCGCGATACCATAGCTCGTCATAGCCTTCATTCGTCCGATACGTGAAGCCATTGGGCGGCAGTTGCCGGTCGCTCAGGCGCGTGGGGAAAGCATAGTCGGCAAAATAATCCACCAGCTCCTGGTTATTGTAGATGGCATAACTGTAGATGGGCGAATATTCATCGGGCAGAAAATCTTTCCGTGTACGGAATAGTTCCGGAATCAGCGCATCGTTCTTGTACTTCTTGGGCTCTGAAAGGATGAACATATAACCCACGGCCACCCCCAGTGAATCGGTCACCATTTTCCGGCTGATATACGCGTATTTATCGAAAGCCTTTTCGAAATAGCGCATATCCGCCACATTGGTGGGCTTGCCTTCGATCCGGTAAATAATATCGAGGGTATCATAGGATACCGGCGCATCGTTGTAGAGCGGCCTTTCCTGGGCATCGAACGTATATATC
>DATCJQ010000117.1:0-1753 GCA_036562745.1 Flavihumibacter sp. | reverse complement strand
GTTTAATCCATTCGTGATCTTTCGTATAACGTAATTCAGCAGGAATATTCATGATGTGAAATTTTGAGATTGCAATTAAAGAATGATTTTCGAAATAATCTAAAAGTTCTGGTTATTTGACCGGGTTTCGGCGGACGAGCCGGGTTTTAATTATCCTTACATCTTCCTTCGGGCGATCACCACCCGCCCGGCCAAGCGTCGGAACGGCGGCGATGGAATCCACGATATTCAGGCCCTCCACCACTTCACCGAAGACGGTGTAAGCCTGGTCCAGATGCGGTGCACCGCCAACAGTCTTATATACTTCACGATGTTCCTTCGGAATCTTTCTCCCCTTAAGCCGATAGGTTTCGAGTGAATCGAGTCCCGCGTCCGTGAACTTTCTGCCCTGTACGATATAAAACTGCGCGCCGCTGCTCGCTTTTTCCGGATTTACGGCATCGCCTTCCCTGGCGGCGGCCAGTGCTCCCTTATGGTGGAAGCGCCCTGCACGAAACTCCGCCGGGATGGTATAGGTCGTATCACCACTTCCCAGCTCCGTAGTATCTGTGGCATTTTTCGAAAGGGGATCACCGGCCTGGATCATGAAATGCTGAATCACGCGGTGAAAGAGCACACCGTCATAGTAACCGGTTCTTGAGAGCTGCAGGAAATTGTCGCGATGCAAGGGTGTATCATCAAATAGTCTCAGGCGGATATTCCCCTTCGAGGTTTCCAGCACCACATCCCTTTTCTGCAGTCTTTTGGGCAATGATTTGCCTGCACGCGGTGAGCATCCGGCCAATAGACCGATCAGCAGCAGTGCTGGCAGAAAATGTTGGAAAAGCATCATTCGTGGCTTTAATGCATCGTTTTTGTCAAATCCCTGGGAAATCATGCTTGTCTGGTATCAGAAACCGTTCTTGTCGAAATAAAGCAACACATGGTCTTTCAGGAACAGTTCCTGCTCATGCGGGGGCAGTATGGGCAAATCCCTGAGCTGCTGGAAATGGGGCCAGCCGTCCTGATCGCGCCCCTGCAGTTCGTAATAACCGCTCTGCGCGAGCAGCGAGCAAACTGCTATATGCATGAGGTCCTGTTTCTGTTCTTTGCTGAATTTTTCCTTCACGGTGCCCAGTTCCTGGATCCCGATCAGGAAAAGAATGGTTTCCATGTCCGGCTTCTTGCCAAAACGCTCCACCAGCTTCGCTTCCAGGTTCCACCACCGGACCTGTAAATCATCTTGTACGTTCATCTTACAAAGATAACCGCGCAGGCCGCTTATATTTGCGTCAAATTCAAAAAGAGATGTTACAGGTGAATTTTATCAGGCAGCAACCGGATTTCGTGAAAGAAAGGCTGGCAGTGAAACATTTTTCGCAGCTGAACCTGGTAGACGAGCTGATTGCGCTGGACGAGAAAAGAAGAAAACTCCAGTTTGAACGTGATGAACTGCAAAGCCGGGTGAATTCCGCTTCCAGGGAGATCGGTAACCTGATGAAATCGGGCAAACGCGAGGAAGCAGAGGCGCTCAAAGCCGAAGTGGCCGAAATCAAGCGAAAAATGGAGGATACCTCTGAGTTGTCGGAGCTGGAAACATCTCTGCATCAGATACTGGTTCAATTGCCCAACCTGCCTTCCACCCAGGTTCCCCCGGGGCGCAGCGCGGAAGATAATGTGGTGGTGCGTGAAGGCGGTGTGCGTCCCGTTCTCCGGGAAGGAGCCGTGCCGCATTGGGACCTGGTAGCCAAATACGGACTCATCGATTTTGAAC
>DATCJQ010000113.1:0-5164 GCA_036562745.1 Flavihumibacter sp. | reverse complement strand
ACGAGCCGTTGATGCAGATCTCACCAAAGGAAAATTTGTTTTTACAATAGGAGATCAGTCCATCGCAAAGCTCCCCGGACGCTCCGGAGCCTGATGCCCCGGGTTTGTGAAAAATCCCCGTTTTCTGAATGAAGGCAGGTTGATACAAATATTCAATACCCCATTTGGTACGTTTGAAGATCGGCATCAGGGCTGCATAATCATCTACCACCAACGCATCAAAATCTCCAGCCATTGCCCGCAGAAAATCCGGATCACCATAAATAGCTGGTCCGGCAGAAGTTTCCACACAGGATCGCCATGCGTTCAGATCCAGTTGGGGGTGCTTTATGTATTGAATGCGGGGCTTCATCTGCTATCGTCCGTTATCACTAATGAATTTATAATCCGAAATGGCTGAGCCACCTGTTGACCGAGAGCCGTTGAATATCGATGCTGAATGAAATGGTTTTAAAGAACCGTTTTTCACCCAGCGTCGATTGATGGTAATCGCGGAATGGCTTACTGTTGATTACGGGAATATAGATATTTACCAGGTTTTGCAGCAGACTGATTTGCAATCCGGCATCCATCAGGAATTTGGCGCGATCATCCTCCTCATCCGTATCCCAGGCTTCGGCATAGGTGCCAAGATCCAGGAATACCTTCAGTGGGATCTTCACCGGCAGCTTGCTTAGGGGGTTAATCGAAGAAGGAACATCGGCGGTAAGGTTCAGGGCGGTGAGCCAGTCGGCCGAGCGACCAATCTTATTGCCCAACAAATCAGTGCGCACTTTAAATCCGCCGTCCTTTATCATGATCTGCTGACTCATCCATCCCGAAAATTCATTGCGTCCCGGGAAATAGTTGCTGTAGGTATAATCTTCGTATCCGTTTGCACCGGTCATGTTCAGGTAATAGCGGTTATTGGTGATCTGCTTTGCAATACTGTTATGACCATGAGTGATGAACTTGCCGCCGAAAAAGCGTGCCTGCAGTCCGCCTTCCTGGTTCGGATAATTCAGGTACCAGGATGCTGTTAGTCCCAAACGTGTGAAGTTGCTGTTGGATTCGATCTTTCCATCGATTTCATAGGGGTACAAAACCCGATGATCGGCGTGATACAATCGCAATTGCTGTAGTCCGCGCTGATAATTGACCGATCGATCAATATAACTGGTATCGTTTCCATCAATTACCCGTTGACTTTGCAACGCATCTTCCCAGATCAGGAAGGATTTAAACTGGACAAAACT
This sequence comes from Flavihumibacter sp., assembly GCA_036562745.1. Taxonomy (GTDB): domain Bacteria; phylum Bacteroidota; class Bacteroidia; order Chitinophagales; family Chitinophagaceae; genus Flavihumibacter. Next base: position 3,929 of record DATCJQ010000113.1, on the reverse strand, counting down.
TTCTTTGGCGGATAACGGTGATCGTTGAGCGAATTGCCATTTGATAAAGGGCGCCAGTTTGGTGGCTGTAAACCTTAGATGCGTCGGCTCTACGTTGAACTGATCTACCTTAGCGCGCAGGAAATCGGCACCAACGCTCCAGTTCTTGGTGAGCTTGCTTTTATTCTCAGGATACCAGTGATAGGACAGGCGTCCCAGTCCGCCGAAATTCCCGCTGGATGTGCCATAGGTGGGGGCCAGGAAAAATCTGAATCGCGGCAACGGCAACTGATAGTTATGGAAGAAGAGTCCGAGTTGCAATCCGTCGTATTTGTTGATGCCGATGGCCGGACCGATTCCGATATAATGATATTTCTCCGGCTCGCGGCTGTTAAACAGAAAACTTGCACGAGCGCGACGTTTGCCGAACTGCTCCAGCGGCCGGTCGCCCGGAACGGCATCTTCCATGGGGAAAAATTTTTGCCAGTCGTTGATATCGGGATGACTGAATAGGTGCTCAGAAACATAGGCACGCATCCGGTTGTCGAAGGAATCGCGACCGATTTTTTCTTCCAGCGCCTTGAGTTGCAACGCGGCTTTTTCATAGACCATCAATCCATAGGTGAGGGGGCGCAAAGCTTCAGCAGTTTCCAGTGGTGACCTTGCTGCGCCGATGGATTCCAGTCCCCTGATTGCTGCCAGCGACTGGTTATCGGGCAATCGGTTAGCAGGAAATTTCAGCGCCTTCTCCTTGTCGCCATAACGAAGCGCTTCATAACGTTTATCGTAATACGAATTAATTCCTTCATCAAGCCAGGGTGCTTCCCGTTCGTTATTCGCGAGCGCCAGAGCAAACCAGTTATGTCCCACTTCGTGCGCAATGGTGATATCCAGTTCTCGCGGGTCTTTTATTTCGTTCAATACCGTAATGGTGGGATATTCCATGCCACCACCCCCCGGACCCTGGTAACCGTCCACAATCGTCATGACAGACCAGGGATAATCACCCAGCCAGGACGATCTAGTCAGCAGGGCCTGTCTGAGCCAGTTGAGACTATTCGCCCAGGTGTGCTGGTTTTTCTTCAATACCGCTGCAGTAAGATCAATCTGTTTTCCCGAGGGAAGTACCAGGGTATCAGTTTGCAACACAAAGTCAGGCGAGGAGAACCAGGCAAAATCCGTACAGTTGTCCTGCTGATACCGCACGGTATAGGATCCGCCCGAAATTTCCTCTGCAACCCGTTTACCGGTTGCCACCAGTTTATACCTGGAGGGCAGCGTGATCTGCACATCGTAATTCCCGAATTCATTGAAGAATTCGCCCTGATCGAGATAGGGCATGGGATGCCAGCCCGCTTCATCATATACCGCGGGTTTGGGATACCACTGTGTAATCGCGAAGAAATCGTTCTTATATCCGCTACGTGAAAATAATCGCGGCAGCTGCACATGAAAACTGTTGATAATCGACACTGATTCGCCCGGCGGAAGGGGCGATGCCAGCATCAGTTTACCAAAATCCTGATGGAGTGAATCCTCTATCCATTCCAGGGTTTCGTTATTGGATGAGAAAACCAGCCGGTTGATATAGCCCCGGTCTTCTTCTTTGCTGAAGTAAAAATCGAGCCGGTTATTGATCAGCAATTGTTCACTGAAGGCCGTATGGTCATTCTTATAGGCATTGGGCCAGATATGCAGATAGATATAATGGAGGGTATCTCTGCTGTTATTGTGATAAGTGATCAGTTGCTCGGCATCCAGTGTGCGGGCAGCGGGATCAAATCGCACCTGCATTGTATGATCCACCTGTTGCTGCCATTTTTTTTGGGAAAAAACGGAGAGGGAAATCATCAGGCAGCCGAGCAGGAATTTCAGTTTCAACAGCATATGCGTTCTTTATTTTCCCTTGCCAGCAAAAATAATCCGGATGGTATAAAACATGATTTTAAGATCCAATGCCAGGGAAATATTCTCAATATAAAGCAGATCGTATTTCATCCGTTCAAGCATCTCATCTATATTTTCGGCATAACCGAATTCGACCATGCCCCAGGAGGTGAGTCCGGGTTTAACATGCAGCAAATATTTGTAATAGGGATTTCTTTGCACAATCTGATCGATATAGAATTTGCGCTCGGCCCGTGGACCCACCAGGCTCATATCGCCCTTAAGGATATTCCAGAGCTGGGGAAATTCGTCGAGTCGCCATTTGCGCATGAAACGTCCCCAGGGAGTAATCCGCGGGTCCTCGGCCGAGGAGAGCGCGGGACCGTTTTTTTCGGCATCCTCCACCATAGAGCGGAACTTGAGCATCACGAAGGGTTTTCCCTTGAAACCGATTCTTTCCTGGCGGTAGAGAACCGGTCCGGGGGAGGATAGCTTCACCCGCAGCGCGATATACAGAAAGGCCGGAGAAAGTATGATTAATCCGAACAGCGCGAAAACAATATCCACAATTCGTTTGATGTTCTGCTGCCATACGGGGATCAGTCCGGTATGGATATCGGTGAGATAGGGACTGAATACATTTTCAGTTCGCAATGCCCCCCAGAGAATGGAAATGGCAGAGGGATTCATTTTAATTTCAACATCCAGATCGCTGAGGCGGCGGAGGAGTTCATCCGATTCGATTTCCTTTCCGCTTTCCATCGCAAGTACCACCAGCTTGATGTCATGCTCGCCGATCACTTTTTCCAGCAAATCGAGCGATCCGAGATAGGGGATTTCCTTCGAAAGGCTGCCTGAGGCGGGCGCGAGGTATCCCACGAAATGATATCCTTCTTTCCGTAATTTTTTGGCGTTGGTGCGGTAAATGGATCCGGCAATGGCGCGATCGCCCACCAGCAGCGCGTTGAACCGGACAATGCCTTTTTTCAATTGTTTGCGGGCAATGGCGATGATCAGCAGCCTTCCAAGAAAACTGACCCCAATTTGCAGCGATAGGAAAAACAGAAAAGTGGCGTAATAATAGGCGATGGATTTTTCGTCATCGTTCAGCACGAATACAAAGAATATGCTCACGCATCCGGTAAATCCGGTTACCACAGTGGTGGTAAACTCACCCAATCGTGATTTTTTATAAATGGATGTATAAGCGCCTGTCAGGGCATAGAACAGAATCCAGCAGGCCGGAAGCACCAGCCAGCCAAGCAGGAATCCGTCGTTGAATTTTATCCGGCCATCACTGTAGGCAGGACTACCCAACAGATAACTACGGTATAGATAAAAAACAAACCAAACCAACACTGCAGCCAGGTAATCGCTTATTGCATACCAGACCGGTGTGATCAGGCGGGGCTTATTGTTTTTGCTCAACTATTGATAGTGTTATGTTGAATTTTGTGCAAAATCTGGTGTGCTACTTCCATTGCCCTGAAACCATCCACCTCCGATACAACAGTGGGGGTATTGTTAACGATGGCGTCTCTGAATTCTTCCAGTTCTTTTTTGATTGCGTTTACTTCGGGTACTTTGGGATTCGCAACGGCGATCGTTTTCTTCCCCTTAGGTGTATCTATATCGAATTCGAAAACATTTTCATCAGCATCGCCGCGCAGGCGGATCACTTCCGTTTTCTTATTAAGAAAATCAATGCCAACATAAGCATCTTTCTGGAACAAACGCATTTTCCGCATTTTTTTCATGGAGATGCGGCTCGATGTGAGATTGGCCACACAACCATTGTTGAATTCGATGCGTACGTTGGCGATATCGGGAGTGTCGGTCATTACGGCCACACCGCTTGCGGAGATGTTTTTCACCTCGCTCTTCACCATGTGCAGAATGATGTCGATATCGTGAATCATGAGGTCGAGGATCACGCTCACTTCGGTGCCACGCGGATTGAACTGTGCCAGACGATGCACTTCGATAAACATGGGGTTGAGCTGCAGCTCGCGGGTTGCCAGGTAAGCGGGATTAAATCGCTCCACATGTCCCACCTGCATTTT
>DATCJQ010000105.1:0-5542 GCA_036562745.1 Flavihumibacter sp. | reverse complement strand
GGATGTGCCCAGCAGATCGCCGCTGATAAAGGCCACGGAATTATTGGGAATATTCACGTGGCGGGTCGGGTTAATGGCCACGATGATACCATCCTCAATATTGGGAGATTTCTCTTTGATTTCCGAAACCCGGCCAATTTGCAGTCCGTTGAGTACAACGGGACTGGAATTCGACAGACCGGTTACTTTGGGAAAAACGGCGTAGATATAATCGTTCTTGTCAAAAAAACTCTTGCCCTTAAGAAAATTGAAGCCAAGAATCAGCAAGGCCAGACTTACTACAGCGAGGATCCCGATCTTGGTTTCATTAGATATTTTCATGCACAATGAATTGGAGTCAAAAGTAAGGAATTAATTACCAGTTGCAGCGCGTTGCAGGTGGCGTGGGTTTTCCAGTTCTTCCTTGTAACGTTTGAACGCAGTTACAATATTCTGTACCACTTCCCGCTGGCCTTCTTCGCTCACGAGGTATTCCTCTTCCTCCTTATTGGTAATAAAACCGGTCTCAATCAGGATACTGGGCATGCCTGTGGCCTGTAATACCCAAATTCCTTTGTGATTCCGCTGTTTCACCCCATAACTCTTGCGGCCCGCGTTACTGAATTCCTCTTCCACAAATTGGGCCAACAGGGCTGAGTTGCGGAAATAGTACTTGGTATAGAGCTGTGCCCGGATCTTCGCTTCGGGCGAATTCAGGTCCAGCACGTTGTTCGGGTCATCCACGGGTTCGTCTTCCCCGGTATCCTCATCATCAAATATTACGTTTTCACTTTTGGCTCCGGAACGGTCGGCTGCCCAGATATAGGTTTCTGTTCCGACCCTTGTATTTTTTACGTAATACGTCTCGTAAATAGGCTCTTTGATGGTTTTTTTCTTGCGGTTCTTGCCCTTGCCCACATATACCACCTTGGTTTTATATCCCACAATCTTTTTCTGATTCCAGCCCCCGGCTTTTTGTCCGGTTGCATTCAGGTGGATGGATATAAAGAGATCTCCCTTGGCTTCGTTGGCGATTTCCGCCCGGATCCGGTTGGCCAGGTTGGGATCGCTCACCCCGCGGGGCAGGTTCATATCTTTTCGGGTATAGATGAAATTGATTTCAGGAAATTCTTTCTCCAGTTCTTTCCCCAATTTGAGGGCGATGGACAGCGCCACCTCTGCTTCCGTTGAAATAAGTCCGCGCGCACCCGGATCACGCCCGCCATGACCCGCATCGATGATGACCGTTTTCAGGGCAGATCTACCGGCCTGTGCTGAACTGCTTTGTGAAAACATTAGCACCAAACCGGCAGCGATCGCTATATAGAGTGTGGTCTTGAACTTTCTGATCATACAATAACCTTTGATTAATGGGTACCGAATCCCTATTTTTGCTGCCATTCCAAGATATGAAGGACGGCGGCAAATTTAGTTTAAAATACATTTTTATCGGGCTTTTTACGCTGCTACTCTTGATAATAACGCAGGCGTCCTCGGCGAATTATTATAAATCACCGGTTTTTTTCAGTCCTTTAACGCGTCTGCAGCAGGATACGGTTCCCCAAAAGCGTGATACGATTCCCTCTGCAGATACCATTCCCACGCTGCGAGACAGCGCAGCCACCAAACAGACGGATACCAGCACGGTGTCGCTTCAGCAAATCGATACATTAAATGTTAAAATTTCGAACGACTCCCTCGATGCGCCGGTAAGTTATTCGGCTTCCGACTCCATGGTGCTGGATATTCCCACTAAAAAGATCACACTCTACAACGAGGCGAGTACCAAATACAAGGACCTGGACCTGACCGCCTACAGCATCGAACTGGATCAGCCCACACAGATTGTGGTGGCCACCTATCAGCTCGATTCCCTCGGGGAGAAAAAGGGCAAGCCGCATTTTATCCAGGGCGAATCCAATATGGATGCCGATTCCATCATCTATAATTTCAAAACACAGAAGGGGATCACAAAAAGTACCTATACCCAGCAGGGCGAGATGTTCGTGTACGGTAGTCGCATCAAGAAAGTAAATATCAACGATTTCTTTGCGCTCGACGGACGATTCACCACCTGTAACCTCGATACGCCGCATTTTGCGTTCAAGACCAAAAAGCTGAAGCTGGTGAATAAGAAACTGGCGGTGAGTGGTCCGATTCACCCCGAATTTGAGGGTGTACCGGTGCCCATTTACCTGCCGTTCGGATTTTTCCCCTTATCGCAGGGAAGAAAATCGGGTATCCTGCCGCCCCAGTTTGTGGCCAACGAACAGTTTGGTCTGGGGCTGGAAGGCGTGGGTTACTATAAGGTGCTCGGCGAAAAATTTGATGTGATGCTGCGGGGCGATATCTATTCCTACGGCGGATGGCGCACGGTACTGACGCCCACCTATAAACGTCGTTACCGCTATTCGGGCAGGATGAACCTTTCGATTCAGAATACCCGCTTCCTGAGTCGTGAGGTGGGTAAGGAGTACGAAACCAACCGCAACTTCAATATTCAGTGGAGCCATGTGGCCGATGCGAAGGCGCGTCCGGGTACCAGCTTCCAGGCCAGCGTGAATGCCGGATCCACGCAGTTTAACAAATACGTGGGCGCGAATCCCACCCTCAACTTTCAGAACCAGTTGTATTCATCCATCACCTACACCAAGAACTGGAACAATAAATTCAATCTGAGCCTCTCGGCGGGACATGATCAGAACAGCAATACCCGTCAGGTCAATGTGCGGCTGCCGGATGGTTCTTTCACGGTGAACAATTTTTATCCCTTCCAGCCCAAGGATTTTGTGGGAACGCCCAAATGGTATGAAAAGCTTGGTATCGGTTTGAACACCCAGTTCCGCAACCAGGTATCGTTCTACGACAGCGCCTTTTCCTTTACCCAGCTGATCGATACCATGCAGTGGGGTGCACAGCACAATGTGCCCATCACGCTCTCGTTGCCTTCACTGGGACCGATTCAGGTTGCTCCCGGTATCAGCTATACGGAAAGATGGTATGCCCAGGAATTTTACCGCACCTGGAACCCGAACACCAATAAAATCGATACCACCATCAACCGTGGTTTCTATGCCGCGCGCGATATGGCATTCAGCCTGAGTTTGAACACCGCGCTCTTCGGAACCTTCGACCGGTTCGGCAAAAACAGTGCGGTGCGCGCCATCCGGCACGTAATCCGTCCATCGGTATCGGCCAGTTATAAGCCCGATTTCAATGGCAAACATTATTATAGCACACAGGTCGATTCCACCGGCCGGCAGATGCGCTTCAGCAAGTACCAGGGAAGTTTGTATGGGGCTTTCGGTGAGGGTGAGTTCGGCGGATTAAGCTTCACCTTTGATAACAACCTCGAGATGAAAGTCCGCTCCAAACGCGATACTACTTCCGAAGATGGCATCAAAAAAGTGCGACTGATTGACGGTTTTGGTTTTACCGGCAGCTACAACTTTCTGGCAGATAGTTTCCAGTTATCGCCGATCAGTTTCTACCTGCGCAGCACGCTTTTTGAAAAAGTGAATATTACGGCTTCGGCCAGTATGGATCCCTATAAAACCGATCGCCAGGGATATCGGTTGAACCAATATGCCTGGAGCGGGGATGGATTTTCGCTGGGAAGAATCACTTCCGGAAATATTGCCGTTTCCACCTCCTTCACCAGCAAGGGCAAGGATAAGAAACAGCCCCCGCCGGAGGAGGATCCCAATGCTCTTGGCATGCCGATGACCAACGAAGAGCAGCAGGCCCTGCTGTACAATATTCGCAGCAATCCGGCTGAGTATGCCGATTTCAATATTCCCTGGTCGGTGAATCTTTCCTATTCACTGAGCTTCACGCGGCTGTTGAAAAGAGATTATTCCGGTTACGAAACACAGATCAACTCCAATGTGAATGTGAGCGGGGATTTCAACCTCACTCCCAAATGGAAGCTCGGTGCGAGTTCCTATTACAACTTCAAAGGAGGTTCCATCCAGCAACTAACGATGTTCCTTAGCCGCGAACTGCACTGCTGGCAGCTGGGCATCAATATCACGCCGGTGGGATTGTACAGAACCTTTAATATCACGATCAATCCGAAATCGGGACTCCTGCGCGATCTGAAGATCAACCGCTCCAAATACTTCTATACGCAATAAGAGTTCTTATCAACCAGTATCGAAGGGGTGGTGCGATGGGGCCTGATTGTCGCATGAGCTCACGGGCAAGATTACCAGCTTCTGTCTTTCCCTGCGAGATAGGCTGCCTTCATGATTTCAAACGTGCGGGTCTTGAGCGATTCGCAGGTATCATCCTCGCGGATTTCAATCGGTTCAAGAAAATCGATGCGAAGGGGATGGGGCATCAGGTAAAATGCTTTTTCCGGGGGATTCACTTTCCGCGTATGGAAAATAATACCCGGGATGATGGCTCTCCGCGTATCGAGCGCCAGGCGAAAAGCCCCGTCGTGAAAGGATTTCAGCGGCTCACCCGTGGTGTTGCGCGTGCCCTCGGGGTAAATGCACATATGCAGTCCCATATTAAGCACGGCCTTCATCTGGTTATAACTTTCCTTGCGGCTCCGGTCGCTTTTGCGATCCACCAGCACACTGCCCAGTTTATATACGATTCCGAATATCGGAATACGTGCCATTTCGGCCTTGGCAATGGTTTTGTTTCCACCCGGAATGGCAGGCGAGGAGATGGGCACGTCCATCAATGCATTGTGATTGCAAACCACCACATATTGTTCGCCCTTTTTGAAATGGGATCGGCCGGTCACCTTCAGCGGACAACCCACCGCCGGCAGAAAAATCCCCATCCATACCCTGGAAATACGAATAAACCAAAGGGTGCGATTTGGCTCCGACATGGGCAAACAGATGATACAAACGGGTATCAGAACGAGTATCAGTGTTATAGCGAAAATCAATAGTGCCCAAAATGCCCAGATTCTGCCAAATACTTCTTTGATCCAATTCATGCTGCTAAGGTAAATTACAAAGACCAATCAATGGGATCGATCCCGTTTTTTACCAGGTATTCGTTCGTTTTCGAAAAATGGCGGCAGCCGAAGAATCCTTTTTCCGCGCTGAAAGGCGATGGGTGTGCGGCTTTCAGCACCAGGTGTTTGGTTTCGTCGATGAGCGCCTGCTTCTCCTGGGCAAACCGTCCCCATAACAGGAAAACGATATGTTTTTTCTTTTCGCTGATGGTGCGGATAACGGCATCAGTGAAGTCCATCCATCCGATTTTAGCATGACTGCCGGGCTCGTTGGCGCGTACGGTCAGCGCGGCATTCAGCAGCAGCACCCCGCGTTCGGCCCATTTTTCGAGATTGCCCTGTCGCGGCAGCTGCAGGCCGATGTCGGAAGCGATCTCCTTATAAATATTGATTAGTGAGGGCGGGGGCGTTACACCACTTGGAACGGAGAAACTGAGTCCGTGTGCCTGTCCCGGGTTATGGTAGGGATCCTGCCCGAGGATCACCACTTTGAGCTTGTCGGGCGGAGTTTTGTCGAATGCATGAAAGATCAGCGGTCCGGGCGGATAAATTGTTTTGCCGGCGCTTTTTTCGGTCTTAAGA
>DATCJQ010000096.1:0-6928 GCA_036562745.1 Flavihumibacter sp. | reverse complement strand
AATATATTCTATGGCGCCGGACTGGGCACCCAACTGGCACATAATACAAATCCGGATGGTGGCATCGTTTACGCCTATCGCGTTAGCGATCCGGAGCGTTACGGCGTTGTGGAGTTTGACGAAAACAAAAATGTGCTGTCGATCGAAGAGAAACCGGCCCAACCCAAAAGCAATTATGCGGTACCGGGACTCTATTTCTATGATAATGAAGTGGTGAGCATCGCGAAGAACCTCCAGCCCAGCGCAAGGGGAGAATACGAAATCACCGATGTGAATAAGGAGTACCTGAAAAGAGGAAAACTGAAAGTGTCGATTATGGATCGCGGTACTGCCTGGCTGGATACCGGCACCTTTGATTCCCTGATGCAGGCATCGCAGTTTGTACAGGTCATCGAACAACGCCAGGGTATCAAAGTTGCCTGCATAGAGGAGATCGCCTGGAGAAAAGGATTCATATCCAGCGAGCAGCTGGAAAAAATTGCCCAGCCTCTTTTAAAAAGCGGCTATGGGCAGTACCTAATGTCGGTATTAAAAGAAGGAAAAACTAACGCGAAATAAAAACTAAGAGTTCCCATGAGCAAAATTTTGGTAACAGGTGGTTGTGGTTATATCGGCTCCCATACCCTTGTTGATCTGGTAGAAAATGGCTTCGATGTAATTTCTGTAGATAACAATTCCCGCTCTTCCGCACGTATTCTGGAAGGTGTTGAAAAAATCACGGGGAAGAAAATCAAGAATTATAAAGTTGATCTCTGCAATTTCGATGACACATACGCCATTTTCGCAGAGAATACCGATATCGCCGGCATCATTCATTTTGCTGCCTACAAGGCCGTGGGAGAATCAGTGGAACAGCCGCTGATGTATTTCGAAAACAACCTGGTCAGCCTGCTAAACCTGCTGAAATGCGTGCAGGAGTTCAAGGTTCCTTATTTTGTATTCTCATCCTCCTGTACAGTTTATGGCAACCCCGATGTAATTCCCGTTACCGAAGCCACCCCGCCCAAACCGGCCGAATCGCCCTACGGATATACCAAGCAAATGGGAGAACAGATCATCAGCGAATTCGCAAAAGTGAACCCCGCCCAGTGCATCCTGCTGCGTTATTTCAACCCGGTGGGTGCACACCCGAGCATCCAGATCGGAGAAATGCCCATCGGACGTCCGGCCAACCTGGTGCCAGCTATTACCCAAACAGCCATCGGCAAGATTCCGCAACTGACCGTATTCGGGGCGGATTATGATACCCGCGACGGATCCTGTCTGCGCGACTTCATCCATGTTTCCGATATCGCACACGCCCACACCCTGGCCCTGCAATACCTGATCAATGGAAAGGGTAAAAAATCCTGCGAGGTTTTCAACCTGGGAACCGGAAACGGCGTTACCGTACTGGAAGCCATTAAGGCATTTGAAAAGGTAAGCGGACAAAAACTGAACTATGTAATCGGCCCACGCCGTCCGGGTGATGTGATCGCCATCTACGCCAATAACGAGCACGCAGTAAAAGAACTGGGATGGGAACTGAAATTCAATCTCGAAGACATGATGGACACGGCCTGGAAATGGGAACTGAAACTGAAAGAAGACGAGAATTTATTCCAAATACAGCAGGCCAATCTGAATTAATTATCTTTAGCTAAATTTTTAAAGTAGCAAGTATGTTGAATGATATCCAGGTAACCGGAAAAAAAGATACAAGGAGTGGATTTGGCGATGGTATTACAGAATTAGGAAGAACGAATCCCAATGTGGTAGCATTAACGGCCGACTTAGCCGGATCGCTCAAGCTGGGAACATTTATAAAAGAGAATCCTGACCGCTTTATCCAGTGCGGTATCGCGGAAGCCAATATGATTGGAATTGCAGCCGGATTGACCATCGGCGGAAAGATTCCCTATACCACCACTTTTGCCAATTTCTCTACCGGACGGGTATATGATCAAATCCGTCAGTCGGTAGCCTATTCCGGCAAGAATGTAAAAATCTGTGCTTCACATGCCGGCCTGACCCTGGGTGAGGACGGAGCCACCCACCAGATTCTGGAAGATATCGGTATGATGAAGATGCTGCCCGGCATGACCGTAATCGTACCCTGCGATTATGAGCAAACCCGCCTGGCAACCATCGCCATTGCCAAACATGAGGGCCCCGTTTACCTGCGTTTCGGACGCCCTGTATGGCCCATCTTTACCGAAGGCATGCCCTTCGAAATCGGGAAAGCCCAGTTCTTCAGTCGCGGTACCGATCTAACCATTTTCGCCTGCGGACATATGGTTTGGAACAGCATCGAAGCGGCCAAAACCCTTGAAGCAGAGGGACTGAGCGTGGAAGTGGTAAACATCCACACCATTAAGCCCCTCGACGAGGAAGCAGTTCTGGAATCCGTTCGCAAAACCGGATGTGCAGTTACCGTGGAAGAGCATAACGTGTACGGCGGACTGGGTGAAAGCATCGCCCGCGTAACAGGCACCCATGCCCCCGTTCCCATCGAAATGGTAGGTACCCAGGATACATTCGGCGAAAGTGGCACACCCGCCCAACTGCTCGAAAAATACGGACTGAGCCCTGCCCATATCGTAGCAGCAGCTAAAAAAGTAATCGCCCGGAAAAAATAACGGTACAACGAATACGAGTTGCAGCACTAGCACCTGATCTATGTCAGCTGAAGATTTAGCATTACTCAACCAGTTCAGACAGCCCGAAACCCGGGAGCAGGCCTATACAGCCATCGTCCGGAAATACCAGGAGCGACTCTACTGGCATGTGAGGCGTATGGTTGTGCACCACGAAGATGCCAATGATGTGCTGCAGAACGTCTTTATAAGAGTTTGGAATGCCCTGGACAACTTTCGGGAGGATTCCAAACTCTATACCTGGCTATACCGTATCGCCACCAATGAATGCCTGAGCTACCTGGAACAGCAGAAGAAAAAATCCAATCTTTCACTTTCCGATATGGAAGAGGGATTGGCCGAGCGCGTGGCCGCGGAAAAGGATTTCGATGCCAGTAAAATCGAATGGAAACTACAGGTGGCCATTCAGAAACTCCCTGAAAAACAGCGACTTGTATTCAACCTCCGGTATTACGACGAAATGCCCTACGAGGAAATGAGCAAGATATTGGACACGTCGGAAGGCGCCCTGAAAGCATCTTATCACCATGCGGTGAAAAAAATTGAGGACTATTTACTAAATCATTAAACCTGGACCTTCATTCGGGGTCTAAGAGGAGATGACAGCTGATAAACATATCGTCCATGAGCTTCGGGAACTGTCCCCAACGCTGGCTGATCTGCGGAGCAGATTGAATCCGCAGGCCGGCCATCCCTACACCGTTCCTTCCGGCTATTTCGACCAGTTTGTTAACAGCTTGCTATTGAAAATCAGGCAGATGGAGGTTAGCCGCAGGCAGATGGATAGTAGCCACAGACAGTTGGAGGATAGCCCTGCCGATGCCCGGGAGGAAATCAGCAATCTCTCTCCCCTGCTTGCAGGATTGTCGCGAAAAATGCCTTTTGAAGTACCCGACGGGTATTTTAAAAATGTGCCGGTGCCGCAATCTGAACCAGAGCCGGAATTTGAACTGGAACCGGGTTCGCCGCTGCTGACCATATCAAAAGCAGGTCCTTATCAGGTGCCGGATCAATATTTCGAACAGTTCCCCGATACCCTGCTGAAAAAGCTGAAAGAGCCCAAAGAACCCGCGCGCGTAATCGCCATCGGCAGAAGATGGGTGAAATATGCAGCAGCTGCGGTGGTGGCAGGTGTAATCGCTGTAGCGGGATGGCTGTACTCGGGTAAAGACATCCAAAACAGCAGTCTGATTGCCGCCATGGACAAACATCTCGAAGAGGAGATGGCGGAGATCAGCGAGGAAGCCATGCTGGAGTATACCAATCCCACCAGCACCATTTATTATGGCCTGGCTTCTGCATTACCGGAAGAGATTTCAGACTACGGGTCTGATGATCTGCTGGAAGATATCAGCGACGATGCCCTGCAGCAATACGTGCAGGAATACGATTTTAAAATGAACGGGAGTTAAAATAACTTAACAGGCATGAAACATTTTTTTACGCTATTGACGATACTGATGATCGGATGGATCCCGGCAAGCGCCCAACAAAGGGGCGATGAAAGGGGTGGCCGTGAGCGGTTGGAAGCGTTGAAAATTGCCTATCTGACCAAAGAGCTGAATCTTACTGCCGAAGAAGCCCAGAAATTCTGGCCGGTATATAACCAGTACATCGCAGAGATGCGAAAACTAAGGCAGGATACCCGCGGAGATGAGATCACCCGTGAGGAAAAACTGCTGAGCATCCGCAAAAAATATCAGAGCTCATTTGGCAAAACACTTTCACCCGAAAGGGCCAATCATTTCTTCAAAGCAGAGAAAGAGTTTTACGGTAAAGTGCAGAAAGAATTGCAACAACGTCGTCAGCACCGTGGCGACAGCGGCCGTCCGTCAAGAAACAATCCCCGGCAGTAACAGGTATCAGGCAACGAGTAAGTCGTAAACATATACGAACCCTCAAAAAGTCCGACTTCTTAAATACCCCCTACCGGTACTTTCACATCATGATAAAAGAGGAATTTCCAGTGATTGGCCAGTCCGGTTTGCCACCATTCCTGTCTTAGTTCCATCGCCTTTTTGCCATCGTAGTCGTATTTCGCAACAAAGCGGCTTTTCATTTGCTGCAGTTGCGGGGCATTATCACCTCCGAAGAATACGGTTTCACCTCCATCCACAATGCGGAATACCTGGTGATAAGGACAGTGACCACCCACCAGTTGATATTGAATATATCCGTCAATCACACCATCACCATCGAGCAGTTTCACCTGCGGCGCGTTGCGCAACGCTTCGAGTTCCTGCGGTATGTAGGAAGGCAATCCCTTTTCAAAAGCGAAATCGAGTTCCTTCTGCTGAATATAATAAGTGGCATTGGGAAAGGTGAGCTGATAGTCGCCGGTGGTTTTATCCCGATAAGTAATTCCACCCGCATGATCCTTGTGCAAATGCGACATCAACACTTTGGTGATTTCACCGGGATTAATACCCGCATCCATCAGGTTCTTCAGCAGTTGCAGCTGTCCGTCCACTTCAAACCCGAGTCCCCCGTCGAGCAACAATACATCTTCGGAACTGATCACGACAAAGGGCTGAATTTCGACCAGCAGACTGCCGACAGGCCGGGCGTTCAGTTCATCAGCATCCAGATTAAATGGAACAAACTGTTTGGTACCATCGATAGTGAAACTGCCTTCGGAAAGCGGAATGATTCGCATGCGTCAAGAGGTAATTGAAGAACGAAATTAACGCAAAACCATTTGCCGGTCGGCATCGAGGCGGATTAATATGAACAGCGCCACCGTAAAGGTCAGAAGGGAGGTTCCCCCGTAACTGATAAAGGGCAGCGGGATCCCGATCACCGGCGCGAGACCGATGGTCATACAAATATTAATCGCGATATGGAAAAAGAGGATCGATGCAACCCCGTATGCATAGGCCCGGCTGAACACGCTTCGCTGTCGCTCTGCAAGGGTGATGATCCGCATCAGCAACACGAAGTAGATGATCATCAACAGGAAGCTGCCTGCAAATCCATAGCCCTCACCGATGGTACAAAAGATAAAATCGGTTCGTTGTTCGGGCACGAAATCATAACGGGTTTGGGTGCCTTTGAGCAATCCTTTTCCGAATGCTCCACCCGAGCCTATAGCGATCTTACTTTGCTTCACGTTATAGTCGCCACCGTCATCTTTTTTCTTGGGTGCTTCGTCGAGCATCACGGTTCCACCGGGTGGAACATAATCCTTACCGATGGTATCGTAGATACGTTTTACCTGATAGGGTTGCAATACCGATTCAAACACATAGGGCACCAGAAAACGCTGAATACCCACGCATACTATCCAGATCCCAATGATGGTAAACAGTATCTGCCGTTTGCGTTTGATCTGTTTTCGCAGGAAATAAATGGCCCCCAGGGCGATGCCTGTAAGTATCATTGCCAGGGTATTCGGATCCATCAGCAGGGTGGCCACCACCAGCACTGCAAAGGAGAACCCGATCACCAGTACACCTGCCGGCAGTCCCTCGCGAAACATCACCAGGAAAAAAGAGAAATACACCAGGGCCAATCCGGTTTCCTGCTGCAGGATCGACATCACTGCGGGAGCCAGGGCAATGGCCGTTGCGATTAGCTGGGACTTTGTTTTCGAGAAATCCGTTTCAACGCGACTCAGATATTTTGCCAGCGCCAGTGCCACAAACACTTTACAGAGGTCCGCAGGCTGCAATTGGAACCCGCCAAAGCGGATGATTGAACGGGTTCCCTTTACCTCCGTATGAAAGGGAAACACCAGTAACAATAATAGTATTCCGAATGCATACCAGAGATTGGCCGTGGCGGTAAAGAATTTCGAATCGGTTAGCAGAATGACCACGGCAAGCAGAATACCGATAATCCAGAAAATGAATTGCCGGCTGTAATCCGTTTTGAAAGAGAGGAAGGACTGTATAATATCATCACCCTCTTTATAGGTGGCACCGAAAATACTCAGGATTCCGATGGCACAGAGCAGCATATACAATATCACCATCAGCCAGTCGATGCCCTTGGATATTTCGGAATTACGTGCGTGCATGTTCAGGCATTTTTAACGGGTTCGGATGAAGGGTTTTCGGGCAGAATGGCTTCCTCTGATCGTTTGGTGGTTCGTATTTCCGGACGCGGAGCTGCGGGCGCTGCCGGCTTCGGTGCCGGTGCCGCCGGTTTCACGGTTTGTGCCGGCTCGGATTTGTATTCTTTCCGTAAGAAACGTTTCAATACGGAGGAATCTTTGGTCATCTTGAACCAGTTATAGGCGCGGGTGGAATCGGCCTTATACTGCTCCCGTACCAGGTAAGCCGGCATCAGGT
>DATCJQ010000087.1:0-3041 GCA_036562745.1 Flavihumibacter sp. | reverse complement strand
AGTAATATCCGTCACGATCGGTGAGATAGGTCTGATCAGCCGGAATCAGGTAAGTAAACGCAGATCTTTCTGTTTCATCAGCATAATAGGCCTGCACCAGAAAGAGTTCACGTTCTGTGGGACGGATCGGCGTTTCTTTTCGGTTACCCGACAGTGTTAGCCAGTCGGCGCGGTTGCGCAGATTTTTAGCCGGAGGAAAAAGCACCTGCAGATCGTACTGATCATTTTCCAGCAAACTCACGGCCTGTCCGTTTCGCATAACCACGGAAGGTGCATCCACATTGATCTTTTTGGTCAGTTCCTGATAGAAATAACGCCCATATTCAAAACTGCTGCCGGTGGACAGTTCCGTCAGATCAATCGTAAGCGGATCAATACCGGAAATCCGGGAGAAAACCGTAGCCATGGGCGTATAATCTCCGATCGGCAGTTCGCTGATATGCGCCAGCTCTTCCAGCACCAGGATACGCGCGCTGCTATCCTGCTGCAGAATCGATGCTAGCCGGGTTGCCTGCACGGCATCCTGCACGTTGGCCGTTCGCTTATTGATACTGCTATCGCCATAGGGTATTAACACAAATCCCAGCTGACGCGCTTTGCGAATGATTTCTCCCGCCACCGGATCGGCCACCTGGTATCCCCAGAATTTGTTCAGCGGCGCCTTATCCGTTTTCAAATACGGACTCAGCCAGTAAAGGGAGAGATAGCGAAATCCGGCCTGGTAAAAATCTTCGAGCATCGAATAAAAAAACGCCCGTTGCTGCAGTTGGACCGGGTTTTCATTGAACATTACCACGCGTTCGTTTGCAATCCGGTTTTTGATAAAGGCGCGTGCCGGTGTCAGTTGAATTTTACCAAGGGTATCGAGGAAGCGATGCACATCCTGGTAGCCTTCCTGCATCATCGAATCATACAACTGCTGATTGAAATAATCTGCAAGGAGATGATCACCCGCGTAGGCCAAATGCCTCGATAAACGGTTCTTCTCCACGGGACTGGCATAGGATTTCAGGTATTCATAAAGCGGTTGCAGGTAATGCAATCCTCCTTCGGCGTAAAGCGGCACATTCCCCTCTGGAGTTGGCTGATTGTGCAGGTTGTTATCCAGCCGGTATTGCTGTAATCGCAATGCAGCGGCAGAAAAAGGGGGCGTGGTTTGTGTTTTGGCGGCCTGTTGTATTTGGGCAGCAGCCTGTTTTGGCAGAGCCTGTGCCCCGGCCATCTGAATAAGCCCCAGGAAACAACCCAGTAACCAGCAAATTTTCATGGTGCAAATAGATGCGATTAATCGGAACGCCATTGTTATGGAAAGGCTAAATATATTCGGCAAGCAGCAGCTTTTTAAGCGACTCCATGCCGGTGCTGGCAGCTTCTTCAATATTGACGACGTTGCTGCGGATATAGTTTTTGGGGATCCGTTTATCCACCACAAACAGCGGGGTTTCGTACCGGACATAATCCACCAACGATGCAGCGGGATAAACCACCAGCGAGGTTCCCACCACCAGGAAAATATCAGCCTGTTTAACCAGCGGCACAGCTTCCACCATTTTGGGAACAGGTTCCTCAAACCATACGATGGCTGGGCGCCATTGTCCCCCATCCGGTGCCAATGCTCCATAAGTCATGTCGTCGCGGATCTCAGCCACAATCTCCGGATCGAATTCACTCCGCATTTTGAAGATTTCGCCATGGAGGTGCAAGACCTTGCGGGAGCCCGCCCGTTCGTGCAGGTCGTCGATATTCTGGGTGATAATCTCCACGTCAAAATGATCCTGCAATTCTGCCAGGATCTGGTGCGCGCGGTTCGGTGCTGCGTTGCGCACACTGCGACGCCTTTCGTTGTAAAAACGCAAAACCAGCTCGGGGTCGCGGGCCCAGGCACGCGGTGTGGCCACATCCTCCACGTTATAACCTTCCCAGAGTCCGTCGGAATCGCGAAAGGTTTTCAATCCGCTTTCCGCGCTGATTCCGGCTCCGGTTAATACGACCAGCTTTTTCATTTTCTCCCGGAATTATTTTCCTAAAGTCATTTCTTCTCTCCTGCCAGTTCCAAGATTACCTCCCATTCCTCATCGGTTACGGGTTGCACGCTCAGGCGGCTCAGTTTCACCAGGGCCATGTTGGCTAACCGGGGATCGGATTTGATGGTGGCCAGCGAAACGGGATGTTTCAGTTTTTTCACCGGTTTGAAATCCACCACCACCCAGGCCGGATCGGGCGTGGTGGGATCCTGGTAGAACTCCTTCACCACTTCGGCGATGCCAACGATTTCGAGTCCCTCGTTACTATGGTAGAACAGGGCCTTCTCTCCTTTTTTCATCGCCTTGAGATTATTGCGCGCAGCGTAATTGCGAACGCCATCCCAAAAGGTTTTTTTGTCTTTTACGAACTGATCCCAGCTATACTTGAATGGTTCTGATTTGATCAACCAATAGGCCATATCTGAAAAGTTATCTGAATAAGTTTTAGGAAATTACTGCTTTATCTTTCTCCCTTCCCCATTCTCCCTTCCCCCTTCCCCCTTCACCATCCCATCACAAGCACATCCGCAATATGGAGCGTTTCAATCGGAAGATTTTTCTTCTTAATATATCCGTCGAGATGCATTAAACAGGAAAGATCGGTGCTGATAATGGCGGAGGCTCCGGCCTCGAGGGCATTATGCACTTTCTGGTCGGCCATCCCGATACTGATCGGCTCATATTTTACCGAGAAAGTGCCTCCGAAACCGCAGCAGGTTTCCACGTCCTTCATTTCCACGAGTTCGAGTCCGCGTACATTAGCCAGGAGCCTGCGCGGTTCCTCCTTGATTTTACACTCGCGGAGTGCGGCGCAGGAATCGTGATAGGTGGCTTTGGTTTGCAGGCTGGCACCCAGATCCTCCACGCCCAGCACATTTACGAGGAAGGATGAAAACTCGAACGTACGTGCTTTCAAATCCTTTATCTCGTTATGGATGGAGGAGTTGTCGAAAATTTCGGGATAATAATTTTTCACAAAACCCGTGCAGGAGGCGCTGGGTGCCACCAGGTAATCGG
>DATCJQ010000043.1:0-7481 GCA_036562745.1 Flavihumibacter sp. | reverse complement strand
TTGGTTCGCGTGGTGGATTTTGTTACACTCAGCACCTCGCCCGACACCACCATTTGCCTGACCGACTCGGTTCGCATCGAAGCCTATGGGGATGGTCTTCGCTATGAATGGAGTCCCGCTGCCGACCTCGACGCCCCCGCGAGCCGAACCCCCACCGCGAAGCCGGCTGGCACCACCACCTACCAGGTGATTTCCCATATCGGAGGCTGTTCAACCTCCGACCAGGTGACCGTAACCACGGTGCCCTACCCCTTTGCGGATGCCGGTCCGGATCAGGCCATCTGCTTCAGTGACTCCATTATGCTGGTGGCCAATATTACCGGGGCTTCCTTTGACTGGAATCCGAAAACCACCCTGCTGGACCACCATACACTGAATCCGATTGCCTATCCGAGATTCTCCACCACCTATGTATTGACCGTTTATGATACCATCGGCTGTCCCAAACCCGGATACGATACGGTATTTGTTTCCGTTCGTCCACCTGTACCCGCCTTCGCCGGTAATGATACAGCCATCGTAGTGGGCCAGCCGCTTCAGCTGAACGGACGTGGCGGAGAATTCTATCTCTGGGAACCGGCTTTCGGACTGAATGCAACGGATATTCAGAACCCCATAGCCACTCTTACACAAAGCCAGACCTATACAGTTCGAGTATCCACTCCGGAAGGCTGTTTCGCCTACGACACGATCAATATCGCCGTCTATCGCACGGCACCCGATATTTTTGTACCAAACGCCTTCACCCCCGGCAAAAGCACCAACAATGTTTTCCGTCCGATTATGGTGGGCATTTCCCAACTGGATTATTTCCGCGTCTACAACCGCTGGGGACAGCTGGTGTTCAGCAGTGCCATTCCCGGACACGGCTGGGATGGTAAAATTGGCGGGCGCGATCAGGGAACCGATACCTATGTATGGATGGTACAGGGTAAGGACTATACCGGAAAAACAATCTTTAAAAAAGGTACTGTCGTACTTTTACGCTAGGAATGAACCAGGAAACAATGAATAAGCCCATCGCTCTGATCACGGGAGCCACTGCAGGTTTCGGAAAAGCCACCGCACTGAAACTCGCATCCAAAGGTTATCATTTGATACTCAATGGACGGAGATCTGAAAAGCTCAGTCAGCTTCAGGAAGAAATTATAGGGCGATACCATTCCGAATGCATCACCCTTGCTTTTGATGTACGCGACAAAGCCGCCGTGGACGCTAAGATCCAAACCCTGCCGGCACAATGGCAGGCTATTGATCTGCTTGTAAACAATGCGGGACTGGCGTTGGGCCGCGACTGGTTCGACGAGGCCGATATGGACGATTGGGAAACCATGATCGACACCAACCTGAAGGGGGTGATCTACGTTACCCGGGCCGTACTGCCCTTCATGATCAGCCGGAAAAAGGGACATATCATCAATTTGGGTTCCATCGCCGGCAAGGAAGTATATGAACGCGGCAATGTGTATTGCGCCACCAAAAGCGCGCTGGACGCCCTCTCCCGCTCCATGCGGATCGATCTGCTGAGGCATGGCATCAAGGTCACAGCCATCCACCCGGGTGCAGCCGAAACCGAGTTTTCCATTGTCCGGTTCAAGGGCGATGCCGAAAAAGCCCAGGCGGTTTATGATGGTTATAAGGCGCTCTCGGCAGATGATATAGCCGAAACCATCTGGTTTTGCGCCAGTCTGCCCCCGCATGTATGCATTAACGATCTGGAAATAACCTGCACAGCCCAGGCCAACACCTATCTGTTCAGGAAGGAAAATAATTCATAATCAGGCGCTTGCCTTTCCAAGCCCCGCTGCCCGCTGTTTTAACACATAAAAAACGGTCGAAATCTACAATAGTGGCACGATCCTTTCGTTTATTTGTGTGCAATCCGATACCTAATCGAAGATCTGTCCGCGCGCCAGTGCAAATAAAACCAGGCCTTAAAACCGGCAGATCAGGAACGATATGAAAACAGACAGGATGAAAAACCTTATTTACACAGCCCTCCTGTTTATGGGCACTCACCTGAGTTTCGGACTCAAGGCACAGCAGTCTGCCGGGCAGCCAACCTGCCAGCCTGCAATGGTGCAGGAGCAAATCGACAGCCTCAAAAGATATTATGCATCCCATGGGTTCTCGCTACTGAGAGAAGCTTCCATGCAGATGGAAAGCCAGTACGAAATGCCCATCATTGTTCCCCTGACCCAGGGCGAATGGTACAGCTTTGTGTATGTGGGCCATCCGGAATCGCGGCTCCACGAAGTACGGATGTACGATTATATGGAGAAGATGGTGGTATACCGCAAAAATCTCCGCAAAGATGTAGCGGCCAACGTGATCAATTTCACGTATGAACCTACCAGCAGCGAATACCATATTATCAAACCGGTGCAGGTGAATAACAAACAAAAAGATCTTTGTGGTTATGTGATGTTGTTCAAGCGTACCGATAAAAGCACCGTGAGTATACGAACACAATAGTTTCCTGTTTACCCGTCGGGTACCCGACGGGTAGTGTGATGCGACGAAACCATATTCGAAATACATAAAAACCAAAGAGGCCGGGATTAAATCCTGGCCTCTTTAGTTAAACCAACCGTCCTGTAATATTTTTCAGCGATGCTATTTCTTCAGCGATGCTATTTCTTCAGCGATGCTATTTTTTCGGCGATGCTGTACATCAAAGATAAGCGGAGCAGCTTCCCCCAGCAATACCCTATTCTGGTTAATTTTGACATTAAAACATTGATTATCTGGCCCGTTTTTACCTACTCGCCCCATCAACCGTGAAAATATTTCCCCAGTCTCCTTGTCCCCTTGTTCCCCTTGTTCACTTTGTCCCCTTCGTTCCCTTGTCCCCCTCGTTCCCTTTGTCCCCCTCGTCTCCTTTGTTCCCCTTGTTCCCTTTGTTCCCCCTTCTCCCTTCTCCCCCTACTGCTGCGCCAATGAAATCCTGATTTGCAATCCCGCACGCGTAGTGGTAATCGGAGCCGATGTCGAAATCTTGGGAATGGTTCTGCGCTGATCAAAGAACAGACGAACATTGATCCGGTTGTTCAGCACATAGTCGATCGAGGGCGAAATCGTTACAACTTTTTGTCCCGCTGTGGGCAATGCCGTTTCCTGGTCGAGGCGACTATTGGCAGTGGCATCATCACGAAGTCCAAGATCCAGTCGCATATTCAGATCATTGGACAATTCCTTCGAAGCCTCTTTACTGCCGGGCAGCTTCACCTTGAAAGGAAGATTCAGTCCGCGTTTTCTCCAACCCACACCCACTGTAAATTCTTCCGACCTTGATTCACTTAACTGGAAGTCGATCAAACTCAGACTCAGCTGGCGACTCTTCTTGTATTCGAAGCGCAGGGTCAGGAAATTGGTGAACTGCATATCCACATCAATGAAGGGGGCAAAAGCCTCCGATATCGAAATATTGGGCACGAGGAAGTATGGATAGAAGTTACCGGTGGCCGTATCGATAAAGCCGGGAGCATTCAATAGCAGCGGATCTTCATATAACAGGTTGTTATTGAAGCTGTTCATGCTGAGGGTGCTGTTATAGGCATGGGTCAGCGTAAGATTGGTGAAGGTTTTTTCCAGCGCCGGCAGTCTCGTCAAACCGGTATAGGTAACCCGCCAGTTCGGCTTGGGCATGATATTGCGGAAGGGATTGGATCGCACATTACTGTTATTCTGCTCTATTAATCCTACTGAACGGGGATCCTTATTGGTATAGGCAGCAATAAAGGCGGGTATCAATACATCCTGCGCGTAGCGTCCATAACCGGTATAATATCCGTCTGACAGGCGTTGCTCCGTCGGATCCAATTGTTGCCAGTAGGGGTTTTTCACCGCATTGCGTTCACTCAGTATGAACCTGTTTTCCTGGAACCGCTTAAAGGTTTCGGTAACCTTATTGGGCTCGAACTTGCCAAACAATGTCTGGAAGGAAATATAACTCACGCTGAAGGAACCGGCCAGATAGGGACTCAGCCGCGCAAAGCTTCCGTTGCCCACCGTATCCTTATAGAGTTCGGAATAGTTCTTACCGAAGGTCTTATCGAGGTTAACATCGATCATCAGATCGCGAATCGGCATCAGTTGTGCGGTTATATTTAACCGTTGGTTGAAATCCTGCCGGTTCAGATTATTCAGCAATGGATTATTGGTAATCAAACCTTTTCTCGCGAAATCATTTATAAAGGAAGTATCGGGCTGCTTACCGAATACAAATCCCCAGCCCGGAGCCATAGAACGGGTATTCATACCGAGGAACTTGCTGCTGTCGGTGTAACCGGCCAGAGCTGTGGAACCGGTTTCACTATATTGAATACTTACCCGCTTTACGGATGTGATGATACGTCCTACCACCTTCACAAAACCGCTTAATTCCGGTAAATCATTGGGATCGCGTTTTCGTTTAACCTTAGCTGTTTTAGAGGTATCGGACGCCGCCGGAGCTGCAGGAGCTTTCGGTGCCTGTGGTGCATCCCAGTCCAGTGCCCTCAACCATCGCGATTTGGCATAGAGCCGTGTGAAATCCAGTTCACCCGCCAGGTTTTTCTCCTGGGCATTGGTAATATAATTGCCCAGGCTCTTGGCAAACTCATCCTGTGAAGCAGTCAGCCAGTTATAGCGTGCCGTATACCCCACGCGCACGGTCGTCCAGTCGAGAATCGGCAATTTTGTAGTGGGTAATGTATAGGTGATATTGGCGGTCTGATCATAGGTAACATTTCTGCCGCCTCGCCAAAACAGCTGCCACATCCTGCGACGTTCGTTACGATCCAGCCGGCCCGAATCTTCGTCTACCCTTGCCCGGTTGACTGCACTGAAATCAATATTCAGCGATCGCGTGATATCCCAACGGAGGTTATAATAACGATCGAAGGTGAAATACTTGTCGTAGGTTTCGGGGATCATGCCCTTGGGGCCACCCACATTCCGCGGACGAATTGCCCCGAACTGCCGGTTCATATCAGCTCGGAAACTAAGCAAACTCGGAGCATAGTTCACGTTGAAATCCTTGATCAGATCATACCATTTGGTGGGGCCCTTGAAGGTTCTGCGGAACGGCTCCCAATATTTCGGTGTACCGGTAAAATTATATCCCAGTCCGGCACGGTGACGGGCCATCTCCTCTGATTCGATCAAGGGACTAAAGCGTTCCACCTTGGTATAGGAATAACTCACATCAAAGTTCTCGACGCTGTAAATCTTGGGCTGTTTGCCGCTGGTATTAAGTTTCCGCACATTGGTGAAATTGATCGTTTTGGTAGTGGTTACATCCACCGCCTCATTGCGTATGGAGTCGCGATCTCTTCCGCTGGCGGCATTTAGTTTATCCTTCAGTTTTACATCCAGATCGTAGGGATCATACTCGGGCGTCAGAACTGTTTGTGAATAGCCGGCATACACAGGAATGGATATCCCTGCTTTTTCAGGAAGCAGTTTGCCCAGTTCGAGACTGGTAGCCGCATCAAACTGGGTGAAGTTTTCGCGGCTTCTTTCATTCACTCTTTGTTCGAGATTACCGAACCCGATGCTGCGGGCTGCTCCGGAAAGGGTAACCGTACCAAGATCCGCCAGTTTGATATCCACCCGACCGGTAGCCGCCCATCCGCCGCTTTCATCCAGCGAAGACAGACGGAGCTCGTTAAACCATACTTCAGTACAAACCGGTGTACCGGAGTTGTTCACGATACCCAGGAACATGCCCCTCACTTCACCCAGGTTGGGGTTACCGTAAATGGCATAGGTCTTACCGTCGGAATCGGTTTCGGAATAATAGAGATTATTCTGACTGGAATTATTCCTCGACAGTTTCAGGTTGATGAGACGCTGTATGGAAAGATTCAGCTCGTTTTCCGCGGGCCAAACCACATCGGCCTGCGACTCGCTATACCGGCCAAAGGGAGTAACCTTCAGGGGTATGCGAATTTCATAATAGTTGCCAACAAAATCGTTCCCCAGACGAATCACGGCCGACAGGGCATTATCCTGAATGGCTGGTGCACCCACCACGCTTTCTGCGTGAATAAACATTTTCATCTCGCCATATTGACGAAGGTCGAGGTTCATGGTTTTGAATACTCCGCGTCCATCCGAGCTGGCCAGGTTACAGATCTTCAAACTCATGGCCTGTTCATTCTGCAGAATGTTCACATTGTTATTGCTCAGCTGCTGCACACGCAGGATGCCCGGCGGAATCACATAGTTCACCGGCTGGCGCGATCCGTTCTCCTCCACGTTCACCGCCAGCACATTGAATTCCGTGGGAGAATTCTGGGGCAGGGGTTTATAGGTGCCGGTTGTATCCAGTTCATAGGCGAAGCGACGCCATTGGTTGCGCACCAGTTCGAGTTTCGCAAAACGGGTTACAATGGAATCCTCGAAACCGGTGAGGAACATCCGGATAAAACGGATGGATTTGAAATCGGGAATATTACCCACTTTCTGTTCGTATTCGGCAATCGGAATCCGGAAGAGATACCATTTCTGCTGCGGACCGTCGCCACCAATGATGCGCTCATCGGTAATAAAGTTTTGTCCAACTACCAGGTCCTGCGGGCGCAAACTCACGCGATACTGGAAATATTCTTCCAGCTCGTTAAGCGTGTTATCGCGGTTCAGGTCTTCCTGATCGGGATAAAGTGTGAAAGCCGTGGTTACGGTGGAACTTGCTGCGGCGATGGGTGAGTTGCCGTGCGGGTTATTGATATGTTTATAACGGGCAAGGATATCCCCGTCGGGATTGTTATACAATTCATCGCGATAGTTGCGGAAGTTATCACTGGAGGGATCCGCCAGTGCCTGCTGATAGGCCGGTGAATTGGTACCGAACTGTGCAGCCAGCTGGTTCAGATAGGCACTGAATTTCCGGCGTTCCGCATCGTCATCCAAACCATCAAATCCCACATCCTGGTACGGACGATCCGTCGGGTCATTGCTGAATGCGGTGGTCACCTGAATCGGGTTATTGGGCACATTCCCCCATGCAGAACTGGAGTCCACCGCTGCCTGGATATTCGGCGTGGGTAGTCCATTCTCAAAGAAGCGACGGCCATCGCGCAGTACATCTTCCGAAATATTACCCAGGTTGAAATAGAGTTGTCCGCCGGTATGGCCCGGGTTCATCAGGAAGGGATCCTGCATCCAGAATTCGATAAACTCCACGTTGCCGGTTTCGAAATCGACCTGATCCAGGGCCCGCATGATACCACCCCAGCGTTGTTGCGGGTTCAGCAGTTTGCCATCGGCCCGCACACTACCGGGACGTGCATCATAGTTATACGGACCACGTTCCGTCGGATAATAAGCCAGGTCGAAGGTCACGAGCTGCGCCGTTCCATAATCGGGCGTACGCGCCGGGAAGAGCTGGTTCTGCGTAATGGCGCGGATCCGCGGGTCGAGGAAATAATCGTTATCAAAATAACGGGTAAGCGGGTTATTCGGAGAACGACGATCCTGCAGGTTCGGCTCGATAT
>DATCJQ010000288.1:0-2843 GCA_036562745.1 Flavihumibacter sp. | reverse complement strand
ATATCACCTTACCAACACGGCATCGGTTTCGCATACTCCCCCCATCGGCGAAAATGTAGGTCTTAATGGATTCAAGGGGGTGTCGCGGGCCAGGTACCCCATCGATTTTGTATTTGTGAAAGGAAAATGGACCGTACTGTATCACCATACGATTTCAGAACCGAAAGACGGGCGCTATTCCTCCGATCACCTGCCTGTACTGGCAACCCTTATACTGTGATTACTTCAGCAGGGTTTTGGCTTCGTCTGCAATGCATTTTGCCATTCGCATCAGGGCATCCTGCTGATCGGGCGACAAAACCACAATGGTTTTCTTCTCATTCCGATCGTTGAAGGTTATGGATACCACTTTTTTTGTAGCCAGTTTGGTGAGATTGGCGGGCGTGAACTGTCCGCCACGCATGATGGTATGAAAGAAGCCATTGCAGTTATCACCGCCGGTATTTTTCAGCGTCATTTTCTGTTTACCCCCTTCAAAAACAAATAGCGCTTCAGAATTGTCGCCAATGCAATTGGCAGCGGGATTTCTGATTATAAAGAATAGATCAAACTCCTTTCCATTAGCATCGATATTAAACTGCGCATCCGACAAAGTCAGAAATCCCGTCGAAAGTTTTGGCCCGTTGCTGAATTCATCGGTTCCCTTTATAAGCTGACAACTATCCTGCGCAATGGCACCATCCTGAGCGAAACCCGAGAAACCCAGCCATGCGAAGCTGCAGAGCAAAATAAACTGTTTCATATAAACGCTGCGATTTAAGCTAAACCGGATCAATTTAGCAAAAACAGGCACTAAACACTGTTAAATTCAATTAATTTCCCGCTACCAATCCGATTCAGTATGCGAAGATTAGCCATTTTACCGATTATCGTTCTGCTTTCTGTTCAGGCAATTGCCCAATCTGCCAGGCCGGCCATCATCCCCATTCCCGTGGAGGCCAGTTACGGTGCGGGCAGTTATCAATTCGGCAACATGGTGACCGTGTTTATCAGTCCCGATTTTTCCGACCGCACCTTTCTGCTGAACCAGTTAAGCAGTAAACTGAATCGTGCGGCAGGTATCACCGTTACGGAGGGTAATGCTGTAAGTGCGCAGATTCGCATCAAACAGATCCAACCGATTGCGGCTGTGCCAGAGGGGTACTATGAACTCAGCGTACAGGATAATGGAATTGATATCCATGCCACCGAATCTGCCGGAGCCTTCTATGCGCTGCAAACCTTTTGGCAACTATTGCCTGCTGCCATCGAGGCGAAGGAAAAACAACCTGCGGCCAACTGGGTGCTTCCCTACTGCAGCATCCGCGATTATCCGCGTTTCCAGTGGAGGGGGCTCATGCTCGACGTAACGCGCCATTTCTTCACCAAAGAACAGGTGAAGGATTTTATCGATCACATGGTGGCATATAAATACAACCGCCTGCATCTGCACCTGAGCGATGATCAGGGCTGGCGGATCGAAATCAAGAGCCTGCCGCGGCTTACCGAAGTAAGTGCCTGGCGGGGCGAGCGCACGGGCCGCTGGGGCGAATTTGAAAAACAGGATCCTAAGGAACCCAAAAAATACGGCGGATTCTACACGCAGGAGGATATCCGCGAGTTGCTGGCCTATGCGAAGGAACGCCATGTGGAAATCATGCCTGAGATCGATGTACCCGGACATAGTATGGCCCTGCTGGCAGCTTATCCCGATCTGAGCTGTACACCCGGAACCAACTACCAGGTAAATGGCGGCGATCGCTTTATGCACTGGCCCGGCAATGGCACTTTCTATAGCACAATCGACAATAATCTTTGTCCCGCTAACGAACGGGTATATCGTATCCTAGATACCATTTTCACCGAAATTGCAGCCCTCTTCCCTTTTGAGTATATCCATATGGGCGGCGATGAAGCCTACAAGGGATTCTGGGAAAAAAGCGCTGCCATCAAGGCGCTCATGAATCGCGAGAACCTCAAAAACATGCACGAGGTGCAGAGTTATTTCGTGAAGCGCGTGGCCAAAATCATCGAGTCCAAGGGCAAGAAAATGATGGGCTGGGATGAGATCATGGAAGGCGGACTGGCACCCGGGGCCGGTATAATGAGCTGGCGCGGGGAGAAATCGGGCATCGCAGCCAGCAAAATGAAACATCCGGTGGTGATGTCGCCCAACACCTATGCCTATCTCGATCTGTACCAGGGCGATCCCCTCGCCGAACCGCCCACCTATGATATGGTTCGCCTTAAAAAGTCCTATGGCTTTAATCCCGCTCCGGCGGGCGCGGATACCGCTTTTATCCTTGGCGGACAGGCTAACTTATGGAGCGAACGACTGCATACGGTTCGCCATATGGAATACATGCTATGGCCGAGGGCCTGGGCCATTGCTGAATCGGTTTGGAGTCCGGCCGGCCATAAGAACTGGAAGGATTTTGTGAACCGTATCGAGGCACATTTTCCACGCTATGACTATGCAGGCATCAACTATTCGACAAGTATGTACGACCCGATTGTATCGGTCAAATACGCGAAGGATTCGGTGGTGGAAGTGACCCTGCAAACCGAGGTGGACAATCTCTCCATCCATTATAGTTTTGATGAATTTCCGCCCGATAATTTTTATCCCGTTTACAAAGAGCCAATCCGTTTTCCCAAAGGAGCGAGCAGTCTGAAAATCCGGACCTATCGCGATGGTAAACCCATTGGCAAGCTGATGAACCTTCCCCTGGCTGATTTGAAAAAAAGGATCCGGCGATAAAGCTCGGGCAGGATCAAAACCCAAGGCGATAAGAATCCGCGACACCATCGGTCCTCATCAGATCCGTCAGGTTTCGAACTGAAATTTCACATCGTTCCAGAAC
>DATCJQ010000052.1:0-12881 GCA_036562745.1 Flavihumibacter sp. | reverse complement strand
GAATAAGTTCTTACACGCATGATCACCATTTCTTATCAGCGAATCGATCAGGATGGCCGATACGGTGCCAAAAATCATTCCGTTGCCGTTATACCCCGTGGCCACATATACACCGTCGGGATGGCCCGGCAAATGGCCGATATAAGGCAATCCGTCTGCCGGTTCATAATATTGCGATGACCAGCTGTACACCACTTCTTCCAGATCGAAATAGCGGCGCACATGGGCTTCCAGTTCGCGGAAGACCTGTTCGGTATCTTCTTCCTTGCCCGTTTTATGATCCTTGCCACCGGCAATCAGCAGGGTTTCTCCATTGATGGAATGAAAGCGGTAATAATGATAGGGGTCGGCAAGATCATATCCCAGGGCATCGTACATACTGTTTACCTGTGTATTGTTGGCCAATCTGGGGTCTATGGCTCCGGGTGAAGTGTGAGTGGCATGTATGCCTCCTTTCTTCAGACGCGCGGCAATCACATAACTGCGCCAGGGGATGAGCCGGAAATGCAATAAATGCACACCGGGAGCAGTATGCGTGGCATAGACGATATGGCGGGCTTTGATCTGTCCTTTTTCGGTTTCCAGTATCAGGTCCTCTCCCTCTTTCCTATGCTCCAGCACACGGGCCTGTTCCACCAGGGTGCCACCCTGTTGCAGAAAAGCTTCGGCCAATGCCCTGATATATTTAAGGGGATGGAACTGCGCCTGTCCGCCTATCCGCGCCTGCTTTTTAAAGGGAATCGGAAATACGGCCTGATTATCGAACTCAACAGCGATTCCCGCTTTGCGGGTGCCATCCACCAGCGATTCAAGCTGCTCTTCCTGATCGGGATCCGTTGCAAAGAGGTAAGCGGTCTTCATGGCAAAATCGCAATCGATCTGGTATTGCTGCACATTGAAGCGAATGGCTTCAATGGCTTCCTCTCCTGCCCTTGCCAGCAGCCGGGCTTCTTCCTCGCCGAAATTTTTAATCACTTCATCATAGGAGCTGTCGAAGAAATTATTCAGGTGCGCGGTGGTGCCGCCGGTGGTGCCGTATCCGATATTGGCTGCTTCCAACACGATGCAGTTTAATCCCGCAGCCTGTAATCGTTCCGCGGTAGTCAGGCCGGTAATGCCAGCCCCCACGATCGCCACATCGTAATGTTCCTGAATGGTTGGAGGCGTTCCAAATTCCTTTACTTCCTGTTGCCAGGCACTCTGCATTGCACCATCGCGATTCATAATTCATTATTTATTTTATAAAACATTTACTTCTCCCTTCCCCATTCTCCCTTCTCCATTCTCCCTTCCCCATCCTCCCTTCTCCCTTCCCCCTACTCCAGTATCTCTCCCAACTTCTTCACCAAATCCGCTCCCCTCAGGTTCCTGGCCACAATCTTCCCGGTGGGATCCAGCAGAAGATTCTGTGGTATCGCCTGAATACCATAAGCCACTGCGGCTGCATTATTCCAATACTGAAGATCGGAAACCTGTGTCCAGCTCAGTTTGTCGTCGCGGATCGCTTTCAGCCAGGCTTCGCGCGCACCGGGCTGATCGAGCGATACGCCGAGGATATCGAAGCCCTTATCGCGGTAAGCGTTATACGCCTTCACAAGATTGGGATTTTCCGCCCGGCAGGGTCCGCACCAGGAGGCCCAGAAATCCACCAGCAGATATTTTCCCCGCAGTGAGGAGAGGCTCACCGGTCGCCCCAGGGTATCGGGAAGGGTAAAATCGGGAGCAACCGACCCGACGGCCGTCTTTCGTGCCATTGCCAGCTTCTCCTTCATCTCCTTAACCGAAGGGAAGGACAGAAAATTCGGATTGAGCTTTTCCAACAGGGGCTCGAGCTGGTCGGGATCGGGGTCTATACCCAGCATCTGCTGCAGCGCATACACGGCAACCGGCGAGTTGGGGTGGTTGCGTACAAAATCGCCGTACACTTTTTCCCGGTTCTCGGCCGAAACCAGTTCCATCTCGGTTTCGAGCTGCGACAATCGCTGCGCATCCTTGAGTCTCAGCGCCAGGCGGTAGGCATCATAGAGGGTATCAAGCCGGTAACGGTAGGGTGCACCTGCCCTGTCGAGTTTTTCGAAGTCGAGTTGGGCCATCGATCCGTAAACCATCATCGAGGGAAAGGAATCGGAATGGAGGATCCGGATCGTGCCCGGTTCCAGGAAAATATTGGTCTCCACAGTCTGGAGTGCCCGGGATTCAGTGGCCGAACCTGTGGCAACCGGACTATAGACCAGCGAAAGATTGGCCAGGGCCGGCTCCAGCAGCTTCCCCTCGAAAAAATAGTTGCCATTCTGAAGCACCGAACTGTCTTTAACCCACTGATCACCCAACTGGTATTGAAGAAATAAAGTGCCCGACTGGATGGGAATCCGCGCAAAACTGCCCTGCAAACTGAAAGCCTGCTCCTGGGCCGCCAAACGGCAGGAAAGAACCAAAAAACACAGGACAAGACGGATATTTTTCATTTCAACGGATTGTTTCCAGCAAATTACGTATTAGCGGGAAATCCTGTCCCCAGTTATCCCATGAATTCGTATTTTCGCAAATTAGCGTCTTACTCAACCTGTTATGAGCTATATAAGTTCTTTATTTACGATTGATAATAGATTAAAACAAACATTCAATGAACGAACCCATAACAATATTAATCACCGCTATCGTATCGTTGCTTGCGGGCATCGTGGCGGGAAAATTCATTTTTAAAGCGAACACCAGACGAAAGATTGAAGAAGCAGAGAGCCAGGCACAGAAAATAATCAAGGAAGCCGAACTCAAATCAGAAACCCTTAAGAAGGAAAAGATACTTGAAGCGAAGGAGAAATTTGTACAACTGAAGGCTGAGCATGATCGGGAAGTATTGGAGAAGAACCGGAAACTGAGCGATCTTGAAAACAGAGCCAAGCAAAAAGAGGTTAGTATAAATCAGAAAGAGGCCGGACTGGAGCGACAAATCAAGGAGAACGAAGCGATTAAGGAGAACCTGAATCGTCAGATCGAACTGGTAAACATCAAGCGCACCGAGCTGGAAAAGCATCAGGAGGAACATATCCGCCGCCTGGAAAAGATTGCCGGTCTGACTGCCGAGGAGGCCAAAGCCCAGCTGGTGGAAAGCCTGAAAAAAGAGGCGCAGACCCAGGCTATCGCCGTTCAGCAGGAAATTATCGACGAGGCCAAACAGAAAGCCAATAAAGAGGCCCGCAAGATTATTATCCAAACTATTCAGCGTACGGCCGCCGAGCAGGCGATCGAAAACTCGATCACCGTATTCAATCTGGAAAGTGACGAAATCAAAGGGCAGATTATCGGTCGTGAGGGCCGTAATATCCGTGCTCTCGAAGCCGCAACCGGTGTGGATCTGATTGTGGACGACACCCCCGAAGCAATCATCCTCTCTTCGTTTGATCCCCTGCGCCGGGAGATCGCCCGTTTGAGCCTCCAGCGCCTGGTGACCGACGGACGTATTCACCCCGCCCGTATCGAAGAAGTGGTGGAAAAAACCCGTCGCCAGATCGAAGAGCAGGTGATGGAAATCGGTGATCGTACCGTAATCGAACTCGGTATTCACGGTCTGCATAAAGAACTGGTTCGGATCGTGGGTAAGATGCGCTTCCGCTCTTCATACGGACAAAACCTGCTGATGCACAGCCGCGAGGTGGCCAATCTTTGTGGTATTATGGCATCTGAACTCGGGCTGAACCCCAAGCTGGCCAAACGCGCCGGTCTCCTTCACGATATTGGGAAAGTGCCCGATGAAGAATCTGAACTGAGCCATGCCCTGCTGGGCGCCAAGCTCGCTGAAAAATATGGCGAGAACCCTGCCGTGGTGAATGCCATCGGTGCCCACCATGATGAAATGGAAATGCAATACGTGATCTCCCCGATCGTACAGGCTTGTGACGCCATCAGCGGTGCGCGTCCGGGTGCCCGTCGTGAGATCATGCAGCAATACCTGCAGCGTATCAAGGACCTGGAAAATATGGCGATGTCCTACCAGGGGGTGGAAAAAGCCTACGCCATTCAGGCCGGTCGCGAACTTCGCGTAATCGTGGAAGCCGACAAGGTTACGGATGCCGACAGCGATCGTCTGAGCTTTGAGATTGCCCAGAAAATCCAGACCGAGATGACTTTCCCGGGTCAGATCCGTGTTACCGTTATCCGCGAAAAACGCGCGGTGAATGTGGCGAGATAGTGAGAAGGGGGAACGGAGAAGGGATATTGAAAACCAATAAGTAGAGTGGAAAATAATAAATACAGGGTGGCCAGGAGCCACCCTTTTTACTGTACATTGACCTTATTTTAGTGTACATTGACCTTGTTTTTGTGGACATTGGTCTTGCTGCCAGCTTATTTTGGGGAGTGGACCCCTCTGACGCCCTAAATTCTCCATCCTCCGTTCTCCCTTCTCCTGTTTCTTTAAATTTCTTTTGTTATTTCCAACATTCACTCTTACCTTTGCCGTCCGATTAAAAAAGAATGTCATGAACGCAGTAGCATTTGTTCACGAGCAGTTAACCCCCAAGAGAGAATTTCCCAAATTCAAAGCGGGCGACAACGTGACCGTTAACTATAAAATTTTGGAAGGTAACAAGGAGCGTATCCAGAGCTTCAAAGGCGACGTGATCAAACGTCAGGGTCAGGGAACTACCCAAACCTTTACCGTTCGGAAAATCTCTGATGGTGTTGGCGTAGAACGGACATTCCCTCTGTATAGCCCCAATATCGAATCAATTGCCGTGCATAAAGTGGGTAAGGTACGTCGTGCGAAACTGTATTTCCTGCGTGAGCGCAGCGGTAAGAGTGCACGTATCAAAGAAAAGAAAATGGCTGTGGCAAAATAAGCCCTCGCAATATCTTCTTGAAACCGCCTGCTCGGCGGTTTTTTTTATTTTATCCTGCAATTATATTGCTGGCATAATACCGTATCTTTACACACTACAAAATCAATTTAGCATGTTAGTAGCTAATCAATTATTAATGATTTCTATGCCAGGCGGTAGTGAGTGGATCCTGATCATCCTGGTAGTATTGCTGTTATTCGGTGGCAGAAAAATTCCGGAACTGATGCGTGGACTGGGCCGTGGTATTCGTGAATTTAACGACGCTAAGAACAATGTGAAGGAAGAAATTGAGCAGGGTATCAAAGAGAAAGATAAAACTACTTCTCCCCAGCAATAAGCTGATCTTTCCCTTTTGAAGAAGGCGTTGAACCAAAGAAAAGAGCGTGGCATTGTTTGTTTTTGAATCGATAGCACAATATCATAAGGAATTAAACAACGGCTCCACTACCTGTTTATCAGTAGTGGAGTTTTATTTGCAACAGATTGAGCAACACCAACACCTCAATGCGTATATCGAAGTGTTTGCTGACGAAGCCCGTGAACAGGCCGCCCGGCTGGATCAGGCTTTGGCCGATAAATCGTATGCAACACTCCCCCCGCTCTTCGGTGTGGTAATTGGTATCAAAGATGTACTCTGTTATAAAGACCATAAGGTTTCGGCGGCTTCGCGCATGCTCGAAAACTTCACCGCTCCTTATTCCGCCACCAGTATTCAGAAACTGATTGACGCCGGTGCCATCATCATCGGCCGGCTCAACTGCGACGAGTTCGCCATGGGCTCGTCCAATGAAAACTCTGCATACGGTCCCACACTTAATGCACTCGACAATACCCGCGTGCCCGGTGGCTCTTCCGGTGGTTCCGCTGTGGCAGTCCAGGCCGGACTCTGTATGGTAAGCCTGGGTTCTGATACCGGAGGCTCCGTTCGCCAGCCCGCCGATTTCACGGGCGTATTCGGACTCAAACCCAGCTATGGAAGGATCAGCCGCTACGGACTGATTGCTTATGCCTCCTCCTTTGATTCCGTGGGCATCTTCGCCAAAAATATTCCCGATCTGGCGCTGGTTCTGGAAGTGATTGCCGGACAGGATGCATTCGACAGCACCAGTTCGCCGCTGCCCGTACCTGCCTATTCCAGGGAATTAGCGCAGGCAGCATCGGCCTCAGACAGCCCTGCCGGTTCAACCTATCGCTTTGCCTATTTCCGCGATGCCGTGGAGCATCCCTCCCTCGACCCGGAAATCCGCACAGCCCTTCTCCGAAAATTCGAGGAACTCAAAAAACAGGGCCATACAGTCGAAGCCCTCGAGTTTCCATTGCTTGAATATATTGTACCCACTTATTATATCTTAACCACCGCCGAAGCTTCCTCCAACCTCTCCCGCTACGATGGAGTCCGGTATGGGCATCGGAGCAAGGAGCCGATCGAAGATTTAGCAGATTTTTATGCACATAATCGGTCCGAAGGTTTTGGCAGGGAAGTGAAGCGCCGCATCCTGCTTGGCAGTTTCGTACTCAGTGCCGGTTACTACGATGCCTACTTCACCAAGGCACAACAGGTAAGACGTCGGCTTTATGATCAAACCCAACTGATTTTCAAAGATTTCGACGCAATTCTAGCCCCCACCGCTCCCACGCCGGCATTCCGGTTTGGTGAAAAAACGGAAGACCCCATCGCGATGTACCTGGGTGATATCTACACCGTTTTTGCCAATTTGACAGGCATTCCGGCCATCTCTATTCCCATTTTTTGGCACAGTAATGGTATGCCCTTTAGTCTGCAGATTATGACGAACCGATTTGAGGAGCTATCTTTACTCAAGGTTTCTGCGTCACTGTTGTAGCACAAAACAACTTCCATCCATTGAAAGCCGACTGTTTCCGAGAGAAGCTGTTTTTCACTGTTAATCAATGACACATGAAACAATTTCTGTTAGCGGGCTGTGTATTTCTCGCAACTCTTTACTCCGGTTACGCCCAGAAGGCGGAACCTCTGAATCAGTTGGACTATCGCAGTTCGGTTGATACCACGGTGGAAAAAACATCCATTGATAAATCCATCGAACCCGCCATTTCGAGCACAGCGGTGGAAATGGAAACTCCCACCACAATCCGGAATCTTTTTGAGGAAAATACGGCCAACAACCATTCAGCGCCCAAGCTCAATCCGCGGGCGGTAAGTTTTGTTGAAGACTATATCGAGGCTTATGGCAAGAACCTCCAGGCCATGAAAGAATGGGCTCTCCCCTATTTTAATATGATGGACGCGATCCTTGCGCAATATGGACTTCCGCGTGAGCTCAAGTATCTGGCCGTAATCGAATCCAAATTAAAATCTAATGCCGTTTCCCATGCCGGCGCCGTGGGCCCCTGGCAACTGATGCGGGGTACTGCCGTTCAACTCGGACTCAAAGTAAACAAGTCTGTGGATGAGCGTAAGAACTACGTGAAAAGCACCCATGCCGCCGCTAAATACCTGAAGGATTTGTATAAAATTTATGGCGACTGGCTGCTGGTGATTGCTGCTTACAATGCCGGTCCGGGTAGCGTTCAGCGTGCCATCGCAAGAAGTGGCAGCCGCGATTTCTGGGACCTTCAGTATCATCTGCCGACCGAAACCCGAAAGCATGTTAAGAAATTCATCGGCACCCACTATATTTTCGAGGGACAGGGCGGTTTGACCACCCTTACCAAGGCCGAAACCCAGGATCATTACGGGCACAAGCTCTATGCCTATACCCGTAAAATCACCAGGGAAGAAGAAGCCGAGGCCAAGACGCAGGCGGTAGCAGGAAAATACCAGTCTGTTATCGTGGCCAAGCATATTATGATGGACCATTCGGATTTTCTCCGCTACAACCCTGATTTCGACAAGGTGATGGCCCGTTCTTCCGATCCTTATGAGATGAAATTGCCGGCTGAAAAAATGGAATTGTTCAATGCGAATAAATATGCCATCCTTCAGG
Organism: Flavihumibacter sp.; assembly: GCA_036562745.1. Lineage (GTDB taxonomy): Bacteria > Bacteroidota > Bacteroidia > Chitinophagales > Chitinophagaceae > Flavihumibacter. Next base: position 5,077 of record DATCJQ010000052.1, on the reverse strand, counting down.
AATCTGTTCAGTTGCTACTAACTGCCACAGCATCCATACATGAAGGAAAATAAGGCTTGCATTTAAAAATACTTTCGCCCCGGGGTCAATGGCCTCGGGGTTTATTTTTCCGGAGGCCTCATTGAAGACCAAGTGTTTTCCGGATGGCTTCCGCTTTGAGCAGACATTCTTCGTATTCTTTGCCGGCATCCGCATACCAGGTAATACCGGAGCCTACCTGGCAGGAGAGATAACGATCTGCCTCATTGTAGAGCAGGCTGCGGATTACCACATTAAAATCGGCATCTCCGGTTGGTTTGATATAGCCCACAGCACCGGAGAAAAGGCCGCGCTGTATCAGTTCATACTGCTCAATCAGTTCCAGTACTTTTTTCTTGGGCGCGCCCGTCATCGAGCCCATCGGAAAACAGGCACGGATGATATCCACCACGTTTTTGCCTGGCTCCAACTCCCCGCGAATGGTGGACACCAGCTGATGAACCTGCGGGAAACTCTGCACACCAAACAATTCCTCCACCTGCACCGTACCCGGCACACAGATCCGGGAGAGATCATTGCGTACCAGATCCACCACCATCACGTTTTCCGCCCGCTCCTTGGGACTAGCTGCCAATTGTTCGGCCGAGGCACGATCGAGCCCTGCATCGCCCGGATAGCGCGGAGATGTACCCTTAATAGGCTGCGACCAAACCGTTCTGCCCTCAAGGCGGAAAAACCTCTCGGGACTCGCGCAAAGCAAATAGCGTTGGTTCCACTTATAATAAACCGAAAAAGGATTGGGTGAAAGCGAAACCAGCTGATGAAAAACTTTAACCGGGTCGATCACCGCCTGTTTCGAGCGAAACTCCTGGCAGAAATTGATTTCATAACAGTCACCCCTATGGATATGCGAACGCAGTTTTTCCACCCGATTGATATACTCGGCCGCATTCATTGCGGGCTCAAAGGAAAGGGCAGACTGGCGACGCGGGTCGTAATCTGTCGAATCAGCCCCATCGAAGCGGCTATGTGCAACGTTTTCCTCGTTAGCATTACTGATAGCGATAGAACCGATCTGCTCCAATAATGCATCGGCCTCCATACTATAACTGCTGATCAGCAATTTATCCGAAGCAACCAGGATCAAATGTTCCGGAACAAAGAAAAACAAATCCGGGAAGCCAAGGGGGTCGTCTAACTGTGATGGACATCCCATGGTTTCGGCTTTCAGTCCGAAGCCCAGGTGTCCGAAAAGCCAGTCATTTTGCTCAGCCATAAAATCAGTGAGCGCCGTAAGCGCCTGGCCTGCGGGGCGTTCGATACAATGCCTTGCACCCGCCGCAATCAGGCAATCATAGCTATGCATGGGAGTTTCATAACCATGATTATCCATAAAGCAACAAATGTTGAATTGGTTGACCCAACTCAACATTTGTTTCTTACGTTCAGGCGTCAGCTTCCAGTCAAGTTGCCGGAATTGCCTGCCATGCAACAATATTGTGGTAGACATTAGAAGTCGTCCTCGTCATCATCAAATCCGGTATCGCTGAAGAGATCCAGATCCTTGAAATCGTCATCAAGTCCAAGATCATCATCATCTTTCGCAGTTTTCCTTCCTGTTCCGGAGCTTTTTTTGGTTTTGGATTTTGGCAGATCGAATTCCTCAAAATCAGGATCCCAATCATCGTCCTCATCCACTTTGTCCCAATCGTCTTCCTCTTCATCTACGAAATCATCATCCTCGTCCTCATCATCAACTTTGGATTTGGTTGATTTAGATGCTTTCTTCGATGCTTTTGGAGTCTCCTCCTCATCAAACTCATCCTCGTCCTCTTCAGTTTTCTTCTTGGATTTAGAAGAAGTTTTCTTCACCGGCTCTTCTTTTGAAGATGCCTTCGGGGTAGTCTTTTTTACCTTATCTGATTTTGCAGCCATAGCACAAAAGGGATTACATTGTAAATTTTCAGCGTTCTTTTTAATTAGCCAAATTTTTAAATAATAATTTTTAGCGCTTCCCCAGATTATACGGTTACAATCTGGTCGCGGCCCGGACCGTTGGAAATATGGCTGACATTCACTCCAATAAACTTGTTGATGAAGTCAACATATTCCTTCATGGTGGCAGGAAGATCCGCAGCGTTTTTGATCTGCGTTGTGTCCTGATTCCAACCCGCAAAGCTCTTCATTACCGGGTTAATCTGATGACGTGTCATCTGGAAGGGAATATAAGGCGTTTCCTTTCCGTCTACTTCATAAGCTGTACAAACCTGAAGTTCCTTGAACTGGTCGAGCACATCGGCCTTGGTCATAATCACTTTGGTAACTCCGTTGATCATGCAGGCGTATTTGAGGGCTACCAGGTCGATCCAGCCACAACGGCGCGGGCGGCCGGTGGTTGCACCGAACTCGCTACCGAGTTTGCGCAGTTCCTCACCTGTTTCATCGTGCAATTCTGTGGGGAAGGGACCGCTGCCCACGCGGGTGCAATAGGCTTTGGTTACACCCATCACGTCGCGGATCTTCTGAGGTGCCACTCCCAGACCGCTACATACACCTGAAGTGGTTGTATTGGAAGAGGTTACAAAGGGGAAGGTTCCGAAATCAATATCCAGCATACTTCCCTGGGCGCCTTCGGCCAGTACCTTCTTACCGTTGGTGATGGCTTCGTTCACAAAATATTCTCCATTTACCACATTCAGGGTGCGCAGGAATTCGATTGCCTCGAAGAACTCCTCTTCCCATGCGGTAATATCTTCCTGAAAATTGAAATTATCCAACAGGCGCTGGTGTTTCAGGCGGAGACGAATATAAGAGGTGGTGAAATTTTTATCGAGCAGATCGCCCACACGCAGACCGTTACGGCCGGTTTTATCCATATAGGCCGGACCGATTCCTTTGAGGGTGGAACCGATCTTATCGTTTCCTTTATGCAGTTCCGATGCTTTGTCCAGCGCGCGGTGTGTGGGCAGGATCAGGTGGGTGCGGTGCGAGATAAACATGTTCTTGCGTACATCCACGCCAAAACCGGCAACCGTATCGCATTCTTTTTTCAGCGTAACCGGATCCAATACCACGCCGTTTCCGATCAGGTTAACGGTATTTTCGTGAAACACACCGGAAGGAATCTGGTGCAGTACCACTTTTTTACCCCCTACATAGAGTGTATGTCCGGCATTCGGACCTCCCTGGAAACGAGCTATGATATCGTATTGGGGGGCAAAATAATCCACGATTTTACCCTTCCCCTCGTCGCCCCACTGGAGGCCTAATATTGCATCTACCATGATTTTATATTGATTGCTTGCTTGTAATCAGGCAGCAAAAATAGGAGGATATGTTCCAAATAAAAAACATGAATCACCGAAATAAAAAAATCGGAAGGAAAGCTCCGGGGAGGTTTCACTTCCGATTGCAGTCACATATCAGATCCTGCTATGGTTTATTTTTTTACTGGCAGGGGTAAAGGCTGTCCCAGTCAACTTCCGCACGCGGAATCGCAAACTGAACGATCACCGAATGGCTGGGTTTATCCAGCGGTAATTCGTTGAGTTTGTTGTAACGACGCATGTCGAACCAACGATGTCCCTCCATGAAAAGAGAGTAGCGGCGCTGGTGCAGCAGTTCGTCGATCAGGGCATCCTGATCACCCAGGATATCGGGTTTGGCGGTTGCCAGCTTTTGCAGACCGTTTTTCTCGCGGATGATGTCCAGAATATCGGCTGCATCATCCAGCTGATTCTTCTGAATTTTAGCTTCTGCAAGCATTAAAATCAACTCTTCGTTGCGGAAAAACTTGATCGGCGACACGTTGGTGGCGTACATCTGAACCTCGTGCGTCATCAGCGGGTAGTCCGGCGGAGCAGTGGGAGTGGTACGCTGACGGATTCTCGCAGTACCGCCTTCAGCCATGCTGGCTCCGAATACGCGTTTGTCTCCGGCCTCAGCCTCAGGCACGAAATTGGCCTGAACCAGGATCGGCGTGCTGGAATTGTCGAGCGAACGCCACATCGGGTTGGTTACATCCGTACCGAGGGTGGAATACAGGAATGAGGGACCTTCATTCAGATCGCCATCCAGATCCATGAAAGAAGCATTCAGTGCAGTTTCCAGGGCATCCCAGTTTTTCTGATACAGGGCGATGCGTGCTGCCACGGCCCGGTTGAACTTCTTGAAAGCTGCAACGGTATTGAGGTTATCCCAGCCCAGCATCGGGAAGGGGAATTCCACGTTTCCGGCCTGATCAAGCGCTGTGAGACCGTCGTCCACCAGTCCCTTCAGATAATTGAGGGAAGCGGCATAATTCTCGAAACAGCCCGGCTTCAGCATATCGCCTTCATTGCTGAGATCAGAGAAACTGGTGCGGATACCATTATCGCCCATCATATTCAAACAGTTCAGCATGGAAAATGCCTGTACGGTTCTGCCAAAGCCCTTCACCGCGGCTTTCTCGGCATCATTCAGCGCACCGGTATTGGCGGCGGAACGAATCAGGATTTCAGCGCGGCGGCGGGTATTGTTGAAGCTGTTATACCAGCCGTACATGATACCGGCGGCATCCAGGGGAATTTCACCCTGCAGCTCACGATAATAACGGCTTTCGGTTTGTGCGAAATAAACCACCTCGCGACCGATGGAACCGCCCCAGGTGCGGAAAGAGAACAAGCCATCGGAAACCACTGCCTGAATACCCACACCCAGCTGGGAAATCTGCTGACGGGTGGCATTCTGAAGTACCGATTCCTGCGTGGGCGCGTTCGGGTTGGGAACATAATCTGTTTTGGTACAGGCAGACAGGTACATCAAGCCCAGCGCAAGTACCCCGATCCTGCATTTATATAGTTTGTTTACCATGATCTTCAAATTTTATAAGCCAATATTTAAGTGAAAGAAGAACCGCTTGGCGAGCGGGAAGGGAGCCAGGTCAACACCACCGGTCAGAGCACCACCTGCGTTTCCGGTATTGAAGTTGGAAACTTCCGGATCATATCCGTAGTAGTCGGTGATGGTCAGCAGGTTTTGTGCAGACAGACCCACACGCACCTGTTGCAGTGCTTTACCAAATGTGTTCTGCAGAGTTTTAGCGGGAACAGAGTAGTAA
>DATCJQ010000041.1:0-2652 GCA_036562745.1 Flavihumibacter sp. | reverse complement strand
GGAAAATGGTGCTGATAGGTTGCACTGGCTGCAACTGTAACCCAGTCAACGGGACCATTATATCCACGTACACCCAGGTTAAACTCCAATGCACCCGGCTCGGTAATATGTGTTTTGAATGAACCAGACACTACATCATAATACCCTCCGATTCTCAAACCAATTGCACTGTTGTAATCACTTTGCGCCTGGGCGGCACTTAAGATACCGATAGCCATAGCAAAGGATAATAGTACTTTTTTCATATAAGGGAATTTTAGTGTGCGCAAAATACAACAAAGTCAGAATTCCATTCTAACCTTAACAAATTATCAATATTCGTACCACCACCCGATTGCAACATCCACTAAGGGTAAGGGTTAGTTCGATATTACAGGATTGCCCTGAGAGAAGCACGACCAATATGGATCACATTTTTATCACCCGGCTTTCGGCCTTCATACTGAATATTCATCTCCAGGTTTCTTCCCAAACGTTTGGTCAGATCGAGCGACCAAAGCAGGTTCTTGCCAGGTTGCAATCCATCCAGCATGATATAACTCACGGTGGTATTCGTGGGATAATCAAAGCGGATCGTATTATAGGTGAATTTTCCCTGCACCGATGCATTCTGCAGCAGGTTGTATTTAATATCGGTATTCAATGCGTGCGAGTTCAATAGCTCCGATTCTCCCAGCCGATTCTCCTTATGTCCATACCGATACCCGCCGGTCACACGAAAGCTCGCACCCTTTGTATAGCTGATTTTGGGCTCCAGCGAATATTGCTGCACATCGTAGTTGCGGTTATCAAATTTCTCATTGCCTGTTGCCAGATTGGTATTGCCGGTTTTACCTATCAACTCGGCCGTGTAGCGTTTTGCAAAGTTCAGGCGGCTGCGGATGCTCCACTCCTTCTGCGCCCGACTCTCCAGTCCGTACGTGAGCAACACTTTGGAAAGATTTCTCGCGTTGCTGATATCAAATCCCCAGCGTGAGCTGAACCGGTTAAATGCGAGACTGTTGATCCATACGCTGGTTAAGCTGATCAGTGTACTATCGCCCAGCTGGTTGTCAAAGGGATTAAACTGCACCGTACCATCGGCCATGGCTTTTCTGAAAAGCTGAAGAGAGGATTGTCCGTTTATTCGCGTCAGGAATTTCTTCACGCCCTTCGATTTAAAGGGATCGAGCACGGCACGGGGATTCAATCCCAAACTATAGTTGAAACTGTTATAGGATGCTTTTACAAATTCATTGGTGGGTGTGAAAATCCTGATATACTTTGCCTGGTCCTGGAACAAAGCGATCTCAAATTCATTCAGCTGTTGCACGCCATCGTTATTGTAATCGAACCAGGCATACTCGCCCTGTCCGGCCGGCACTTCCAGAAAAGCGAAATCTCTTTTCTGTTCCTGTCCCGCTCCGAGTTCATAGAGCAGATTACCAGTCAGTAGGCCCTTCCATTCATTGATCTGGTATTCGATTCTTCCCAATACGGTTTTATCCGATTCCTGGTTGGTACTGGTCTTTTCATAAACCTGGAGGGTGCGGTAGGTGGCATTCACCCGTAGCTGGTGCGCGGGATTAGCGAGGAGCTCGCCCGTGAGGGTGTAGTTCTGGCTACGATCGGTTCGAACCAGTCCCTTACTGAGTGGCAACTGATCGCTTCGCGTATAATAGCTGAAGCCCCATTTGTTAGGTTTCTCCTCATTCGACTTGATATAAAACCTCACGATATCGAAGGAGAAGCTATAAGGCGTGATGGTATCTGTAAGCCGGTTTCTGGCTTGGTTGTGTTCAAGTTCGTAAGACCCGCCAACAGTGTAGTTTCTGAGCTGAGCGATTTTTTTGCCGATATCAAACCGCGGCCGCAGGAAATATCCCTTATCGATGGCACTGGTCGATTGCGTATAACTGATCTGGTTATTAAAAGTCCATCCCTTTGTATTTTGTTGATGCAACAGACTGCTTCGTGAACCATTGAATCCGTCGCTTCGGTGGTATCCGGTAAACTGATAACGAAGCCGGCCTGATTTCTGATCCGTCAGTTCCAGTCCCGCCATATACATGGTTTCATCCGCTGGCTCCACCAATAAGGGAAGTCCCCAGTCGCGGGTGAACTCCACGTTCCGGAGGCGCTCCAGGGGCTTGAAACTTTTTTCCACCCATTCGAAGGAACCATCACCCTGCAGGTTGAGATGCTTACCCAGCGATTCGATATGCTTGAACTGGAATCGTCCGGCAAATCCCTTGTCATTGCCCTTATCGCGCGTTGAATAGGTATTGATATCATAGTTGCTCATGCCGATATCGGCGCTGACAGTTGTGTTGCCCGTCACAAAATAATCAGCGCCCAGGGTCAGTATTTGTTGTTTCTTGGGGGTTACCAGAAATGCGGCAGCTTCGTAATTACCCTGGGGCACGCCGTTTACCGGTTCCACCCATTTGAACACCTTACCGTTGGCTGCGTTGAGATCCGGAACATAGTTGCCTCGCCCCTGTCCCACATCCACAAAACTCAGACTATATTTTGCACTGTCGGGATGGATAGAATATACGTAGATGGAGTCGGGCACACCGTTCACCAGCACTTCCACCTTCTTGTACAAAATCTTACCCGGTGAAAAGGTATCGATGGCCGCTACCGGATAAAAAGCATATTGCACACTGT
>DATCJQ010000040.1:0-3192 GCA_036562745.1 Flavihumibacter sp. | reverse complement strand
ACTTACTGCTGTCGAAGAAATAGTCCTGATTGTTCTGATACTGCATTTCCACCAGTTCCTTAATGGTGCGGTTGAAGAGTCCGGCCAGTTTCAGCATAAACGGACTCAGCAGGGTATAGGCAGGTTGTTTGCCCACCAGTGCCGATGCTTTCTGAATAAAGTCGGCACCGGTCCATCGCTCGTTGGAAGTAGGCAGATGCCAAACCTGGTTATAGGCAGTATCGGTATTTCCGAGCATTGCAGTGGCACGGGCTGCATCGGGTGTGTAGGTGAACGCGTGGATCTTGTTTATATCGGCCTGCCAGCTGGGCTTTTTGTTTTTCAACAGGGGATCCAGCACCAGGGTGTTCAGTATACCGTTTTTGGAGCCCGGACCATAGAAATCGGCACTTCTGGCAATCAGGGCCTGCAGTCCTTTATTACGGATGGCCTGGTCAATCATTTGAAGGAGCTGGTACCGCACGCGGCCTTTTTGAGAGGGTGGATCCATCGGACTTTCTTCGGTCATATGCGGTATGGCATTCTTCGAATAGGCATATACGTTATCAAAGAATACCAGCTTTACTTTGTGATGGAGACATGCGTCAATTACATTTTGCATAATGATGGGCCAGTCTTTGCGCCAAACCCGCAAATCATATTTTAACCCGGCGGTCAGGTAGGCAACGGAAGCGCCTTCCAGTGATTGATTAACCAGTGTCGCATTTCGCAAATCAGCGGGAAATAATTCGTCATCACCATTCACCTGGTGTGGATTCCTTGCCACCAACCGTATTTTCGGACTGTACTGTTTCAGTTCCCGGGCCAGTAAACGGCCAATATCTCCACCTGCGCCTAAGATTACCTGTATCATGATTCCTGTTTTTATTATGATACAAAGCTATCGCAGCGGATATGCCGAAAAGATGATTTGGGTTAAGATTTTGCATCTGCCAGGGTTCGCTTGCGGATCCGGCTCAGGCTTTCCGGTGCGATCCCCAGAAACTGTGCGATATACCGTTGCGGCACCCGCTGCAGGATCTCCGGACGGTTCTGAAGGATATCTTCCCAGCGTTGCTCGGGTGTTTGGGAAAGCAGGGACTGGATCCTTTTAATATTGGCGGTGGCCACCTGTTCCACGATTGAACTGAAGAAGGCTGCAATGGCCGGGGATTCGGACATGCAGGGTACGATATCGCCGCAGGTGATTACCAGGCATTCGGTGGGTTCGAGAGTAGCAATATTGGTGGATGCCCGATTCTGCCTCGAGAAACTTTCCAGGTCAGTAAGAAAATCGCCCTCGAATGAAAAATTGCAGGTGCGCTCATCGCCGTTTTCGGTTACAAAATATTGCCGCAGGCATCCTTTCAGCACGAAGAAAAGTTCGTGCGCCACCCGGCCTTCTTCCAGCAGGATGCTGTTTTTTTTGTAACTCGTATGGCGAAACCAGGCGCCGAGTCTTTTCCCTTCTTCATCCGAAATGGGAGCAAAAGCGCGGATTTTTTGTAGCAGCAGATCCATACGCTAATATAACCATTCTGACGGCTCAGAGGCACAGGCACCAAATCAAGGCCAGGTGGTACTGCGGAATCGCAGCACAGATCAGGGTGTGTACAGAATCGGATTGATGGGAGAGTTGATGATTTCCCCAATGGTTGCACCAGGGCACCAGGTATTCCAGTCGTTCACCTGGTTATCATTTTCGGGTTCCTTGAGCCGCATATCGCGATCCATATAGATGATGGTCATTACTTTTCGCATACTCGCGGTGGTGTTGGCTCCCGCGCGGTGGAAGACCCATCCCGAATGAAAACTGATTTCCCCCGCTTCAAAGGCTTCAACGACATGTGGAAAATCGGTTACCCGTAACCGTTGTTGTATCCTTTTTTCGCTTTCATCGCTGATGGCCAGTTCGCGCCCTTCTACCACCACATGACTGCCGGCGCTGAACTCAAGGGGACCCATTTCCAGTGGTGTAGCCTGCAGAGGGATCCAGGCGGTGATGGTTTTATCGGTTTGCAGGGGCCAGTAATACTGATCGGCATGCCAGGGTGTGTAGCCTCCGCCCGGTTCCTTGTAAAGCGCCTGATCGTGGTAAAGGCGAACCCCTTCCACTTCCATCAGGTCGGCCGCCAGTTTGGCCAGACGCCGGCTGAAAACCAAGGCCCTGATCTGATCGTCGGTGCGCCAGAGATTGAACAATTGCAGGAAGGCCTTACCGTAAGTGTCGCGCTGGGAGAGCTCTCCCACAGCCGGACGCAGCTCCATCACTTTGTCGGTAATCACCTTGTCGAAAAAAGTCAGGCTTTCGGCATCGAGTACCTCCTTCAGTTTGATAAAACGGTTCTTCCGGTAAAACGCAATTTGTTCTTCGGAGAGTGAATAAGGCTGATCCAGCGTTTGCTGAACGGAGGCGGGAATGGCAGGCATAACGTGCAGATTACTTGTGCCAGACGGAACGGATTGAACAAGCAACCCGTTACCGCTGGACTTATTCAATTAGCAGTATAAAAGTAAGGATTGCACGTATATGAAAAACTTATCTCATAAAAGTTTTTTCGCATAAAAAAGCCCCGCTGTGGACGGGGCTGCTAATTGATAAGCCAGTAATTTCAAGCGGTATCGAGATAAGTTTTACAGGCCATGTATACTAGTAAGTGCACAAAAATGGCCGATTCGCTGCACAGGAACCGAAATTTTTTTCAGGCGGACTGCCGGTTCCGCCCCCCCGTACCGGATTAAAGTTTAATTCGGTTATTTTTGCACGTTCCGATAATCATTATTACCAACCTGTCATATTGAAATAAATGGAGTTATACTACTCGTTTTCCATACTGATTGTACTTGCTGCCGTTTTTGCCTATATCAATGGCCGTTTCCTGAAACTTCCCTCAACCATTGGCGTTATGCTGATTGCCATGCTTGCATCCATAGTGCTGGTAGTTTCGGGCAGCCTTTTCCCGAAAACCTTCTCGGCCTTTTCTCATTTACTCGAAGAAATTGATTTCACCGAGATCCTGATGGGAGCCATGCTGAATTTCCTGCTCTTCGCCGGAGCGGTGCATATCCACCTGAACGATCTGAGGGAGCAACGTACACCCATTGTGGTCTTTTCCACGCTGAGTGTGGTTTTGTCCACCGTGGTGGTCGGCAGTCTCCTGTATCTGATCTTCCCGTTTATTTATAAGGAAATACCACTGGTTTACTGTCTGC
>DATCJQ010000035.1:0-1840 GCA_036562745.1 Flavihumibacter sp. | reverse complement strand
TCAGTTACCAGGGCACGGGCGATGGCTACCCGCTGTTTCTGACCACCACTCAGCTTCCTTGGCAGGTTCCGGAGCCGGTCTGCCAGTCCCACATTCTGCAGTGCTTTCGTTGCCTTTTCCCTGGCCAGATCGGCGTCCATTCCCTGCAACAGCAAAGGCTGCATCACATTTTCCAATGCGTTAAGCGGCTCAATCAGATTGAAATGCTGAAATACAAAACCGAAGCAGTTCAGACGAAAATCGGCAAGCTGGTTTTCGCTGAGTTTGGTAATCTCCCTGCCTTTATAAAATACTTTTCCGCTGGTGGGGTAGATAACGCAGCCAATAATGGAAAGAAGGGTGGTTTTTCCACTGCCCGAGGGACCCATGATCAGCGTGAGTTTTTCTGATTCAATGGAAAGGTCCGTTTTATCCAGCGCGGTTATACTGGTATCTCCTGTCTGATAGATTTTGTTGACCCCTTCTAAACGTATAATCTCCTCTGGCATAGGCAAGTTCTCGTAGTGGCAAAGATAGCCCTAAATAAGTTCGTATATTTAGACAAACCCTCCCCTCATGCCTGTCAATCCCTCCAATCGCCGGCAGTTTATGAAAATGGCCGGTACACTGGGCCTAAGCTTGCCCTTAGCCTCTATGCTTGGTTGTAATCAGAATCCCGATGGTAGTGGGAAAGAGCACTCTGCCCCGCTCCCGGATGATCGCCGGTTCCCGGATGGATTTTACCGGGGAACGGCAACCTCCGCCTATCAGATCGAAGGAGCCTGGAATGAAGATGGAAAAGGTGAATCCATTTGGGACCGATATGCGCATACTCAGGTAATATCCGGGATGGTTCCAGCGGCGATGTGGCCAACGATCATTATCATCGGTATAAAGAGGATGTGGCAATGATGAAGGAGCTGGGCGTAAAAGCCTATCGCTTTTCCATTGCCTGGCCGCGGATATTTCCAGACGGTTCCGGCAGTCCGAATGCAAAAGGACTTGATTTCTATAACCGCCTGGTGGACGAATTGAAATCAGCCGGGATCGAGCCTTTTCCGACGCTTTATCACTGGGATCTTCCGCAGGCGCTGCAGGATAAGGGAGGATGGCAGAACCGCGACACCGCTCAGTTTTTTGCCGAATACGCGGGGTATATGGCCGAAAAGCTAAGTGATCGCGTTAAGCATTTTTTTACCCTGAATGAATTTTACTCATTCACCGACATGGGCCACCAGGGAATTCAGGTGGATGTGGGCGGGAAAAAAGTGAGTATCTCACTGGCACCGGGACTTCAGCTTTCGAATGCCGGGCTCAACCAGGTCAGACACCATGCCGTGCTGGCACATGGACTATCGGTGCAGGCCATCCGGGCGCGGGGAGCAGCCGGTACAAAATGCGGCCCGGCCGAAAATATCAATATAGCAGTTCCGCTGATTGAAACGGAGGAACACATTAAAGCGGCAGAAAAAGCCACCCGTGAAACCAATGCACCGTTTCTAACGGTAATGCTTGAGGGAAAATACACCGAAAACTATCTGAAACAGGCCGGAAAAGATGCGCCTAAGTTCACGGAAGAAGAACTGAAAATAATCGGTACACCGGTGGATTTTGTGGGCATCAACGTGTATCGGCCCATGATGTATGTATTGGCTGCAGATAACGAGCAGGGATGGATGGAAACCCCGCTATCGCCCTCGCACCCGAAAATGTTTTCCTCCTGGCACAGCTTTGGTCCGGAAGTGATGTATTGGGCACCAAAATTTGTGCAGTCACTATGGAATGCCAAAGAGATACATATTACGGAAAATGGCTGTGCGGCCGACGATATACTGATGAATAATACGGTGTATGATACGGA
>DATCJQ010000033.1:0-6177 GCA_036562745.1 Flavihumibacter sp. | reverse complement strand
ATACTATACCGTTACCAGAGATTTCAAAAGTTTCCGGCCCACGGCTCTGCTTTATGATCGTGGATTTAATGTGATCGATGCCAGCATATACAAAGTCGGCGCGGAGTATATCATGTTATTGAAGGATGAGACCCTGAAGCCCGTGGCGCAGAAGAATATCCGTATTGCCCGCTCCCGCAAGCTAACCGGCCCCTACTCCGCACCATCCGCGCCAATTTCCGGTGAGAAATGGGCCGAAGGCCCCACCATGACTCATCATCAGGGTTATTGGTGGCTCTATTTCGATCTCTATGCCGATGGCCGCTATGCCTGCCTGCGTTCGAAGGATCTCAGGAAATGGGATGAGTTCACGCAGCAATTACAGTTCCCCGCGGGCGCCCGTCATGGTACTGTTATTAAAATCTCCCGTGAGGAGCTCCTGCGTTTGCAGAATTACCGGTAAGAACCGGGTCTTTCCGAATCGACCTGTGAACTTATAAGGAGCCGCATTGTCAGGTCTCCTTTTTTAGTGAAACCAGGCTTTTTCGTCATCCGCTTTGCTTACCTGCTGCCTGTCCCCCTTGTTCCCTTGTCCCCTTCGTTCCCCTTGTACCCTTTGTCCCCCTGTCCCCTTTGTCCCCTTGTACCCCTTCCCCATTCTCCCTTCTCCATTCTCCCTTACCTTTGCCCCAACCAACGGCCACAGCATGATAAATGATCCCGCATCAAAAAAATTTATCTTCCTGATCAATCCCATATCAGGTACCAAGCCCAAAAATGACCTCAGACAACAGATATTAGACCTCGCCCTTCAACGCGACAAACCCGCCATCGTACTGCCAACTGTATCAAGCGGAGATTATTCCTTTGTGCGCCAGCGAATCGAGGAAGAGGGCTATACCGATGTGATCATCTGTGGCGGGGATGGCACGGTGAACAGCGTGGTGGGTGATCTGCGGGATCTGCCAGTTCGGTTCGGCATAGTGCCGATGGGTTCGGGAAACGGACTGGCATTTTGTGCAGGCATCCCCAAAACGCCCACTAAAGCCATTGAGCTGGCCTTCACCGGCAAAGCGCGCTTCATCGATGCATTTATGGTGAACAGCCAGTTTGCGTGCATGCTCTGCGGCCTAGGATTCGATGCCAAAGTGGCCCACGATTTCGCGCAGCAGCCATCCCGTGGTTTGCTGACCTATACCCAGCAGACGCTTAAGAACTATTTCACCGCCACCACCTATAATTTTGAGATGGTGGTGGATAACCAGGTGATTCAGACCGAGTCATATTTCATCAGCGTGGCCAATAGCAATCAGTTTGGAAATCAATTCACCATTGCGCCGAAAGCCAGTCTGAACGATGGGTTATTGGATGTGGTGGTGGTGCCCAAAATGAACAAAGCCATTCTTCCGATCGCGCTGATCCAACAGGTAACCAAGGGCGAGGTCACCGGCACGCAGGAAGAGCAAAGCAATACGATTCAATATTTCCAAACCAGCAAACTGCAGATTCGGAACCGGCAATTCGCGCCGCTTCATATCGATGGTGAACCGAGAGAAAGCGAAGAGGTACTGAATATCAAGGTGCTTCCCAGATGTTTTCAATTGATTCAGGCGCAGGACTGACCGGTATTGGAAGTAGCGCTCGACAATCATGAATAATAAGATTGGAATCTGCTCAACTACCGATTGTCCCACGATCAGGAAATGGCGTTAGTGAATGTTAAAATAACGAGAGCCTGATGGGGGCTCCCTCGAGTTGCAGCAATTTCTCCTTGCGCCAGAGTCCGCCTGCATAACCGGTCAGATTTCCGTCGGAGCCAATTACCCGGTGACAGGGAACCAGGATCGCGATCTTGTTCATCCCGTTTGCATGGGCTACGGCGCGAATGGCCTGGGGATTACCGATCGCTTCCGACTGTTCGCGATAGCTGCGGATTTGTCCGTATGGAATCGTTAATAATTGCTTCCAAACGCTTATCTGAAAATCCGATCCGATCAGATCCAGCGGAGTTTCAAATTGGGTTCTTTTCCCGGCAAAATATTCGTCCAGCTCCTTTTCGAGCGGATCAAAATGCGGATTTGGTCCCTGTACAATGGTCGCATTTAAGCGTTTAGCGAGATAAACCAACTCGTTCTCCAACCCGGGCCGATCCGAAAATTCAAGCAGGCAGATACCTTTACCCGTAGCGCAGGCCAGCATTGTACCCAGCGGGGTTTCCATTCGTTTACAATCAATCATGGTACTGTTTTTTGTTTTGGAGGGCGGTACACCAAAAACGGCCCGGAACCCGTCCACAAATCCGCTGTTCGAT
The DNA here is from genome assembly GCA_036562745.1 of Flavihumibacter sp. Lineage (GTDB taxonomy): Bacteria > Bacteroidota > Bacteroidia > Chitinophagales > Chitinophagaceae > Flavihumibacter. Next base: position 3,887 of record DATCJQ010000033.1, on the reverse strand, counting down.
TCATAGCCGCTTTCAAAGGCCGCCGCAGTAACCGACTCACCGGTTTGTATTTTCTTGAAGGCCGTATTGATCCGGAGCATGCGCTGGAATGCATGAAAGCTCATCCCGTGATGTTTCAGAAACCAGCTGCGCAAACTGGCCGGTTCAAAACCTTTTTGACGGAGATCGTAATCGCGTAATCGCACAGAGGGATTCGATTCCACCTCACGGATCAGCGCGCGGATCGCGTCGGGGGTTTCATCGGGTTTTTCGAGCGGACGGCAAATCTTACAGGGACGATATCCTGCCGCAATGGCTTCTTTCGCCGTACTGAAAAATTCCACATTGTCGCGTTTGGGCTTGCGGGCGGTGCAGGTAGGGCGACAAAATATGCCTGTTGTTTTCACCCCCGTAATAAACACGCCTTCAAAACCCGGGTCTTTTTCCACCAGGGCCCGGTACATTCGGTCGGCACCGATTGTATCCCTGCGCATCAGATCGCTCATATGAATAAAGTTAAGGATACAAATAAACTGCGGTCCGGTTTCCCAAACCACCGAAAAATGAACAGGTATTTTTTAGGGAGACTGAAGTGAGACTCAAGACTGTTCCGGGCGATACTTCGCCGCGAGTTTGGGCGGTGCCACAGTACAATAGGCCGTGGTCAGCAGGTCGAGCAGCAGGTCTTTTTTGACTTTTTTCAGTTCCACATGGGTCCAGCCCTGGCGGCCCCAGCCACCCTCGACGGGATAAATAATTGCCGGATCGATGGCGCAAAACACGGATTGATCCACACCCGATAACCTGACCGTGCCGCGGTGGCGGGTCAGATCCAACGTGGCGAAAATTTTCTTCTTCACCCGGAAGGATTCCTTTTCAAAATGGGGAGAAGTTTCCGCCTGTTCAAATGACGAAGCCATTTCCCGAAAACCAGCCAGACTAACCATTTCTAATTACTTATCGCGCTTACGATTTATTTAAAATGTTTATTAACGCTTCCCTGAATTTATAACACTTAGAAATACTTAGCGAATTTTTTAACGCTTAACACGCTTACAATCACTTTACACAGCCATAATTACTTAGCGCTCCCCAGTCTCTTAACGCACTCTCAATCACTTAGCACTCCTTCAATCGCTTAACGCACGCTCAAACACTTAACACCCTTTCAATCACTTAACTCTCCTTCAACCACTTAGCGCTCCTCCAGTCACTTAAGCCCTTCTTAACCACTTAACGCACTATCAATCACTTAACACCCCCTTAATCACTTAAAGCCATTTCAACCAGTTTACGCGCTTCAACCACTTAACGCTCCTTCAATTACTTAGCCCATTCTCAAACACTTAACAGCCTCCCAAACACTTAACGCTGCTATAATCACTTAATATGTCTTCAATTATTTAACGCTTCTACAGTTATTTAATGCGCCTTCCATCACTTAACGTGTTGATAAGTACTTTACAAATCAACTTTATTTGGGGTCGTTTTCTGCCTAATGGACTACTGTTATTTTTCTCCGCCATTGCTTGCCTTGTCCCCTTTGTCCCCTTTGTTCCCTTTGTCCCCTTTGTTCCCTTCTCCCTTCACCCTTCTCCCTCCTCCCTCCTCCCTCAAACAAATCCGCCCGGCTACGATCATCTCGCGAGCCGGGCGGTACTTTGTTGAGGTCATGTTCTAAATCAGAAAACAATTTCCTGAATGGTGGTCTTACCAAGCTGTCTGCCATCTTTAAAACTGGCCGCTTTGATCGTGGCGGAACGCCAAACTTCAAAAGGCTTGGTATATTTTTTCGCTTGCGGAGTGGGTTCAGATCCATCGAGCGTATAGTAGATTTCGGGTTCAAATCCGTCGGTACTCAAGGTTACAGTAGCGCGGCCCCGATCGCTGTCGATGCGGATATCCTGCTTCACGTTATAGGCACTCTGTGCAGCATTGTATCCCCAGAAAGCATAGCGCTTGTACTGAGTTTCCAGTCGCTCGGTAAAATTCCGGAAATCTTTGCCGGGCTTACTCCAGGCAATTTCAGCAATCGCTGCCATACGGGGCAGCACCATATATTCCACTTTATCGGTTGATGAAATATATTCTGTCCACAGGTTCGCCTGCACCCCTTTGATATGCCTGGCTTCCTCTGCATTCAGCGCAGCGGGCAAGGGTTCGTAAGAATATACCTGGCTCAGGGGCAGATATCCACCGATTGACAACGGCTCCACGGCACGTTTACCCTGCAGGTAATCGAAGTACACATAGCTATTGGGAGTCATGATCACATCGTGACGTTGCTTTGCCGCTTCGATACCACCGGCCTCACCGCGCCAGCTCATCACCACGGCATTGGGCGCGAGTCCGCCCTCGAGGATCTCATCCCATCCGATCAGCACGCGACCTTTAGAATTGATAAACTTCTCGATGCGCTGTACAAAATAAGATTGCAGCTCGTGCTCGTCTTTCAGGTTCAGATCCCGGATGCGCTTCTGGCACTTGGGACAACGTTTCCAGTTATCCTTGGGACATTCGTCACCACCGATATGAATATATTCTGACGGGAAGAGGTTGATCACTTCGGTCAGGATATCCTGCATCATCGCAAACACGGTATCATTACCCGCGCAATATACATCGGGGAATACCCCCCAGGTTTCCTGTACCAGTTTGCCCCCCTGCGCTTTGGAAGCTTCAGAACCGGGACCGGGTATCACGGTCGGCTCAGCGGGAAAACAGCTCAGGAAGGGGAAGGCCGCAATGGCAGCAGATGCATGTCCGGGCATTTCGATCTCCGGAACAATGGTGATATGGCGGCTTGCAGCATATTGAATAATATCCTTCACTTCCGCCTGGGTATAGAATCCGCCGAAACGCTGATTGGTATTGCCGGTACCGGGATAGTTACCGATAATGGTACCATTCCGCCAGCCACCCACCTGTGTCAGCTGGGGATATTTTTTGATCTCGATGCGCCAGCCCTGATCGTCGGTCAGGTGCCAGTGCAAACGGTTCATCTTGTGCAGGGCAATCAGATCGATGTATTTTTTTACGAAATCGGGCGGAAAGAAATGGCGACAAACATCCAGCATCATTCCGCGATACTGGAAGCGCGGCTCATCCTTCACAAACACCGGCGTGATCACAGGCGCCGCGTTGCTGTCAACCGGCAATAACTGGATCAGGGTCTGAATGCCATAGAACACACCGGCCGCGTCGGTGCCATTGATGCGAAGCTGTTGGGCATCCACATCCAGGGTGTAAGCGCCGGGGGTGGTGGAATTTCCGTTACCCAGGCTCAGGGTGATGGTGTTCAGCTCCTTCCCTTTTTTGATTTTAGGCAGACTGATTTTATACTGTTGCTGCAGATAGGATTTCAGGAAATCCACACTGGACTGCAGACTCGGGTGACCGGCCACAATCGCGGTCTGTTTGGTGATCCGGAAAGAATCTGCCGCGGTTTTCACCGTGATCTCATTGGGCTTGGGCATAATGGCGGGTTGCGCCATAACAAGTTGACTACTCGCACACAGAACGAGTGCCAACAGATAAAGGGTAAATCGCTTCATAAACATTTATTATCGGATAGAAATTGAAAGTAGGTCAGTGCAAGCGTTTATACCTTGCGGAAACGGTTGCATGAAATTATAAATGATTTGATTAGGATTAAGTACTTAATAAACGGTTATCGACTTCCATAAGCATTTATCACCATTTGTAAGCGCTCATCGTTTTTGATTACACTTGTAAGTGCTTATCAACGCCTGCCGTCCCATTCGTCGTAGAATTGTTCGACAAAATTCTCCATAAAGCGATGCCGTTCTTCGGCCATATCCCGCCCCGTTACCGTATTCATGCGGTCCTTCAGCAGGAAGAGCTTCTCGTAGAAATGGTTGATGGTGGGATCGTTGTTGAACTTGTAC
>DATCJQ010000029.1:0-3844 GCA_036562745.1 Flavihumibacter sp. | reverse complement strand
GTACTATAGTTTACAGAAAAATTCTCCGGATGTTGATTTCAAAACCGCCAGTATAGAGGGACAGGCGCCTGACGGAAGTTTGTATTTCCCTTATCGGATTCCGCATCTGCCTGAGAAAATTATAAAAGGAATTAAATCCATTCCCCGCGAAGAACTTGCGTTTGAGGTTATTCAACCTTTTACAGGAGATAGCATTCCCACTGATATACTGAAAAATATTGTAGCAGAGACAGTCAATTTTCCGATACCGCTGAAGCAGATCAACGACCACTTTTTCTCACTGGAATTGTTTCATGGTCCCACTCTCGCATTTAAGGATGTGGGTGCACGGTTTATGAGTCGTTGTCTGGGTTATTTTGCACGCGAACGGGATCAGGAGGTGACGGTGCTGGTGGCAACTTCCGGTGATACGGGTGGTGCGGTGGCAAGCGGTTTTCATAAGGTGGATGGTGTTCGCGTCGTGATCCTCTATCCCTCCGGCAAAGTGAGTTCGGTACAGGAAAAACAACTCACAACCTTTGGTGATAATATCCATGCATTGGAAGTGGAAGGCAATTTTGATGATTGCCAGCGGATGGTGAAACAGGCTTTTCGGGATCGCGATCTGAAATCGCGGTTGTTCCTCACTTCCGCCAACTCTATCAATGTGGCGAGATGGTTACCACAGCAGTTTTATTATTTCTTCGCGCTGCAACAGTGGGAAGAGAAAGAACCTCCGGTGATCAGTGTACCCAGCGGAAATTTTGGCAATATCTGTGCGGGGATCATGGCCTGGAAAGCCGGATTGCCGGTTAAGCATTTTATTGCAGCTTGTAATGCCAATGATGTGGTGCCGCGTTTTCTCCAAACCGGGAAATATGAACCGCAGCCGGCCATCGCTACCATCTCAAATGCGATGGATGTGGGCAATCCCAGCAATTTTGTACGGATCATGGAAATATTCGGACAGGATATAGACGGACTGAAGCAACTTGTTTCGAGTTATCGCACCGGAGATGAACGTACCCGCGAGCTGATTCGTACGGTATACAAGCAATATTCCTACCTCATGGATCCACACGGAGCTGTGGGGTATGATGCCCTGCAAAACTGGATCCGGAATCATCCCGCTGATAAAGGGATGGTGTTGGAAACAGCGCATCCGATTAAATTCCTGGATGTGGTGGAACCGGTGATTGGGCATTCCATTCCTGTTCCCGATTCGATCAGTGAAACAATGGAGAAGACCAAGCAGGCAAATAAGATTGCGGCGGATTACGAGGAACTGAAGCAGTTTCTGTTGAAGGAGTGAGGAAGGGGGAAGGGAGAACGGAGAAGGGGAACAATCAGATTGCATCAAACAGGCATCGAACAGGCACCAAAATCAGGCAACAAAATCAAGGCACCCAACATCGGCACCCAACATCAGGCACCCAGCATCAGGCACCCAAAACAAATAACAAAAACAAAGCAGAAACATAGCTGAAACAAAAACAAAGCTGAAACAAAGCAAAAGCAAAAACATAACAGAGACATAGCAAAACCAAAACATAGCAGAAACATTGCAAAAACAAACGGCCGGCAGATGAATTTGCCGGCCGTTGCTATAAGCAATTAGTCCTGGTTTAATTGGACCATAAAGGTTTATTTGAGGTATTTATCATACCATTCGATATGGCGCTTCAACCGGTCAACAATGTAGCTCGGTACGCTAATACCATGATACTGATTCGGATAGATAACCAGTTCGGTGGGAATGCCAACTGCCTTGAAGGCCTGATACATTTGCTCGGCACCGGCTACAGGTACGTTGAAATCTTTTTCACTGGCCATAAACAGGGTGGGCGTTTTGATTTTGTCCACCTTGAAGAAGGGATAAGACATGGCAATCCACTTCTCCTTGTTTTTCCAGGGCAGTCCGATTTCGTTTTCGTATTGAACAAAGTACTGGTCGGTTCCGTAAATGCTCAGTTGCAATGAGCTGCCGGCGCCAGACACCGCAGCTTTGAATCTTGTATCGGTTGCGATGGTGTAGTTGGTAGTGATACTTCCATAGCTCCATCCGCCCAGGCCCATGCGATTCGGATCAGCAATACCGGCAGCAATCAGGTGATTGGCAGCCCCCACAACATCCACCACTTCTTTATTACCCCAATCGCCATAGATGGAACGGATATATGCGATACCACGTCCGCTGCTTCCGCGATAGTTAACGGCGGCTACAGCATAACCTGCAGATGCATATACCATGCGGGTCATATCAAATTCGAAACGATCCTGTGCCACGGGACCGCCATGGATGAAGATAACCAGCGGCAATTTTGTGCCGGGAGTATGGTTAGCCGGCTTATACAGAATACCGGATACCTTGGTACCGTCCTTGCTGGTAGATACGAATCCTTCCACACTCGGAAGTTCGAGGTTTGCCAGGAACTCGTCGTGATGACGGGTCAGCTGCCGTAACTGATTTCCCTCGAGCGTGAAAATTTCATACGGCACTGTGGGCGTGCTCCGCAGCGTAACCCAGGCATTGCGGGCTTTGTTTCTTTCCAGCGCGCTGATGCTGTGATCGCCGCTGGTGATGGTTTGCATATCACCATTCAGATTGAATCTTACAACCTGCACCCGACGATCGTCTTCGATCAATCCCCAAATTGCCTGTCCGTTTTCTTCCCAACGAATGGAATGAACGGGACGGTCAACTTTTGTGGAAAGCAGTTTGGTTTGTTTATCGGCAATATTCACCACCGCCAGGATCGAATGTCCGAACATGGTAAATGGTTCATCGCTGGATGTTTGCAGGTAGGCGATTTGTTTTCCATCGGGACTGAATTCGGGTCTTGACTCACCGCCTTTCCAGAAAGTGAGTTGTTCGGGAACAGCTCCGGGCTTCAGGTCCATCAGATAAATGGCCGTATTCGCATTTTTATCGGGGATTTCGGTACGATTGCTCACAAATGCGATCTTGGTGCCGTCCGGTGAAATTGCGGGCTGAGATTCGCTGTAAATACCTTTTGTGAGTGTGTCCAGTTTTTTGGTGGCGATATCGTACAGATACAGGTGAGTAGCCGTACTGTCGAGGTAACCCTCACGATCGCGCTTGAACTGATAACGGGTGATTACATAGGGTTTTCTAATCTTGGAAGCTGCCGTATCAGCATAGCTGGGGTCGTCGATGGTCAGCACCAGCTTTTTACCGTCGGGCGTCCATTTATAATCGGCAATAGATGCTTTAAGATTGGTAAGTTTTTTCGGCTCACCTCCGCGGGTCGGAAGCGCATATACCTGGCTGTTAGCATCTGTACCGCGCTTGGCAAGAAATGTGATGTATTGACCATCGGGACTCCATTTTGCAGCACTTTCGCCGGAAGGGTCATAAGTCAGTTGCCAGCTGTCCTTGCCATCCCAGCTGGAGATCCACAAATCAGAAACAGAACGGTCTTTGGCACTGTCGATCGAGCGCAGTTGGTACAATACCCAGTTTCCATCAGGGGAAACCTGGGGATTTGAAACCGTTTTCATCTTGTACCAGTCTTCGGGTTGGAGGGTTCGTTTTGATTGAGCTGTTGTTACCAGGCAGCAGGTAACACCCATTAGCAGTGTAGTTAATTTTTTCATAATATAATCAAGGAAAGTTGAAATTTACGAATTGCTACGGAACTACCGTAACAAACAGGTAAACAAAAAATAAAAGCATCAACACAATTCCCTGAAGAATATTGGTTCGTCCGGTTCGAAGAGAGGTCATAACAATAAGCAGCGAAAGCACCAGCAAGAGGGTTGATTTTGCATCGATGCCCATCATAAGATCGAATCCCATTAAGATGGAAACGGTAGCTACAACGGGGATGGTTAGCCCAATACT
>DATCJQ010000027.1:0-2725 GCA_036562745.1 Flavihumibacter sp. | reverse complement strand
GTGTATTGGTGTATCATAGTGCACGTCCGTTTATTCCCGACGATCCCTGGCATATCAATAATGTCCAAAAAAGCAATTTGCTGGAAGAATTCAACTTCTTTCTCAGCCGTTTCCGCATGCCCTTACTGTTTTTTATCTCCGGAGCTGTTACCTGGATCATGATGAAAAACCGCAACGCAGCTCAGTTTGTGACACTCCGGCTCAGGCGTTTGTTCATCCCCCTGCTGGCCGGAATGCTGATCGTTATTCCGCCCCAGGTTTATTTCGAGCGATTGCACCAGGGGTATACCGGAACTTTCTGGGAGTTCTATCCCACTATCTTCACCAGCGGGGCTTATCCCGCGGGAAATTTGAGCTGGCACCATCTCTGGTTTATCGCATATCTGTTTCTGTATGACCTGTTGCTGGCGCCCTTCTTCGGATGGTGCCGCACCCCAAAATCCGATCGGTTCAAAAATAGGGTGGCCAGCCTGGCACGCGGATACCGTATTTATCTGCTCATGATTCCCTCCGTACTTGCTTATGCCTTTTTTGTCAGGAGCTATCCTTCGACCAATGCACTGATCAATGATCCACTCTATTTCGTTTACTGGTTGCTGTTTCTGTTAGCCGGATTCCTCTGCCTCTGGCAACCCGCCCTGATGGACAGTTTAGAGCGCAACCGGCGCCTCTCACTAAGTCTTGCTTTCCTTTTGCTGCTGCTTATTAATGCACTACGCTGGAACGAATTCGACTGGTTCGATGGCACCCATAATACCGACCACTGGCTTACCCGAATCTACCTGATGCGCCAACCCGTTCATACCTGGCTCTGGGTGTTCGCACTGGTGGGTTACGGGAAACGCTATCTCAACCGCCCCATGCCCGGGACAAATTATATCAACCAAAGCATATACCCCTTTTATATTCTTCATCAAACCATTATCGTGATCCTCGCTTATTATGTGGTTAGCACTGATGACAGTCCGGCTTTCAAATGGTTTTTCCTCACCCTCACCACTTTCTTTATCTCCATGCTGATGATACATCTGTTTATTCGCCCCTTCGCCATTACCCGTTTCCTTTTCGGGATGAAAGTACCCCGTTCGCGAACCACTCCCAAGGAAAGCCATCCTGCCATTATGAAACCACAAACTGTAGTATCTTAAGGTCCGATCATGATTCGCATACAGTCTACAGCATTTGCGGAAGCTGCCCGTCTTCCCTGGACGACCCGACGGGTAACCTTTATTCTGTTCTACGGAATACTGGGTTATACAATCATTCGGTTACTCAACGACGTTATAACCAATAACCGTTTCTGGCTGCGTCCTGTTGAAACCAATCTCGCCGAAATCATCGGCTGCCTGGCGGTGAGTTTTGTATTCGAATGGATGGTGAACAGCTTTCTCCTCCAGTTGAAACGGGATGAGCAAACCGGTTTTTCGGGATCCGTTGCCCTTAAGCAATTTCTTTCCCTGGCCCTATACCTCGAAATCATCGTTATCAGCTGTATGTTTCCCCTTGCAGAATTCACCGACGACGGACTGCAATGGTATGATGTAATCGTTCTGTGTTTTGTACCGGCCAGCATGTGGCTCTTTTATTTCAGTGTGCAGCGAAGCCAGTTCCTGCTCCGCAGATCCTATGAGCAGGCACTGCTGCTGGAGAAAATCAATAAAGACAAACTGGAGACAGAACTGCAGTTCCTGAAAGCACAGTTCCACCCGCATTTTCTGTTCAATGCACTTAACACGATTTATTTTCAGGTAGATGATTCCAATCAGGATGCGCGGCGCACCATCGAAACCCTCTCCGATCTGCTGCGCTACCAATTGTATGATCAGGATACCCTGGTGCCGCTGGACCAGGAAATCAATCATCTTAGGAATTATATTTCCCTGCAACAGACACGCAGCAGCGACCGGCTGAAGCTGTCTATGCAATGGCCCGATTCGCCGGGGAATGTCAAAATCTATCCACTGCTTTTGCTGCCGTTGGTGGAGAACGCGTTTAAATATGTGGGTGGCGATCCGATTATAGAATTAAAAACATCGCTCGAAAACCATTGCCTCTGTTGTAAGGTCACCAACTCTATTCCCGAACTTGCACATCAGCATAAAAAAGGGGGCATCGGACTCGCCAACCTTCGGAAAAGATTACAACTTTTGTATCCCGATAAGCACGAACTCATACTGAAAAAAACGGAGGGATTTTACACTGCCACCCTGATAATTGATCTGAGATGATACGATGCATTATAACAGATGATGAGCCCATGGCCCGCAAGGGACTTCGCGCCTATGTAGAGCGGATCGATTTCCTGACGTTGGTGGCGGAATGTGAAGATGCCGTCACACTGAACAATCAGCTGGCCAGAACCCCGGTGGATCTGGTTTTCCTCGATATCGAAATGCCTTATATTTCGGGAATCGAATTGCTGCAAAGCATGAGCAATCCGCCTAAAATCATTTTCACCACGGCCTATGAGAAATATGCGATCAGGGGATACGAACTCGATGTACTGGACTACCTGCTGAAGCCGGTTTCATTCGATCGTTTTCTCAAGGCATGCAACAAGGCGCGCGATTATTTTGAATCGCAGCGTGAGCCCAGTAACAAGAGCTTTTTTATCAAAACCGAAGGGCGTTATCTCAAGCTCAACTGGGAAGATATTTTGATGGTGGAGGCCATGGAAAATTATGTGGCCATTCGTACCGCTGCCGAAAAACACATCGTGCATATG
>DATCJQ010000020.1:0-2115 GCA_036562745.1 Flavihumibacter sp. | reverse complement strand
GTTGTTCCAGCGCCGGATGGTGTCGACCGACCAGTAGTCGAAGATGGAGGTACGGCCATCCCTTCCGCTGAAACCCTCTTCGTCCATTCCACGCTCACCCAACTCCTGGCCGAAATAGATCATCACCGGGTTGAGATTCACGCATGCGGTGACAATCATGGCTGCCCTCCCCCTCTTTCCATCCTTCAGGAAAAAATCTGAAGCCACCCGCTGTTCATCGTGGTTTTCGATAAAGTTGAGCATATGATGCTGAATATCACCCACACCATTCAGGGCGAAGGTGATATCCGAGGCGGGGCGATAGCCGCAGGCTACATCGCGCAGAACGTCGTAAAGCCCTACCTTGTCGTAGAGGTAATCGAAATTGCCCTGGCTGAGAAACGACCGGTAAGCATCCGGATTGTAGACTTCGGCGAGGAAGATCATGTCCGGGAACTCCTGTTTCACCTGAGGAATCGCCCATTGCCAGAACTCCAGCGGGACCATTTCGGCCATATCTACCCTGAAGCCATCTATCCGCTTCTTTGCCCAGTATACCAGCACGTTCCTCATCTTCTTCCAGGTATCTGGAATTTCGGAAAAATGTTTAGTGTAACCATTCTGAATATCAACACCGTAGTTGAGCTTCACCGTCTCATACCAGTCGAACTGCGTCGGTTTGCTCGTAAAACAGTCGTTCCCGGTTACCTTCGCCGGCCGCTCCCTATAGGTTATCTCCGCCTTTTTTCTGACCGGAAACTGGATCTCCAGCTCCTCACCCGGCAAGTAATAGAAGTTGTTTTGAGGAGAGAAAGCTACAGATGTATCGTCGTTGCTCCCGAACTCCTCAGCCCCTTCGGGAAGGTTGACAGATCTGAAGTTCCTTGCCAGGTGGTTGGGAATGAAATCGATAATCACGCTCAGGCCAGCACGGTGGATCCCCTCCACCAACGCCTCAAATTCGCCCATCCTGTCGGCCACATTCACCGCCAGATCGGGATCCACGTCGTATACATCCCTCACGGCATAGGGTGAACCCGCATTCCCCTTAACGATTTCGGGATACTCCGCAGGAATGCCGAACCGGGTGTAATCGGTGGCAGAAGCATGTGCCAGAATACCGATAAGCCAGACGTGGGTATATCCACTCTCTTTGAGTTGATTGAGAAATATATCGCTGATATCGTTAAACTTTCCACACCCGTTCTCCTCCAGGGTTCCGTTCGGGATGTTGGTGGTTTTGGTGTTTCCGAGCAATCGCGGCAACAGTTGATAGATAAACTTTTTCCGCGGCTTCATGAACTTAATTTTCTTATTTTGTCGATTTGCTGCTTCACTCTCTCCTCCAGTTGATAGTGCCGGTGACATCTTTTGACAATCTCCAGCGATCTCTCTTCACCCAGTGCCGACGATGCAGACTCATACCCGATCTCCCTTATCCGGTCGATATTGTTCAGGTCGAACATGAAATATTTCTGGGCCTCTGCAGTTTCCACGAGAATATCGCACATGCTCCTGTCGACCAGTGTATTTGAGTTGGACATCAACTTGAATGTACGTTCTGCAGTAGTCCTGATGCTCACCTTTTCTGGCGGGGAGGTGATCATCGAAACATTTACCCCGATAACATATTTGCAGTTGTCCCGAATGACCGAAACCGGGAAATTTTTCAGTAGTCCCCCGTCAACATAAGGGGTTCCGCCGATAACCTTGGGTGTAAAAACGATAGGAACGGAACATGAGGCCACCACGGCATCCACCAACGAACGTCCCTCCGAAAAGACCACGGTACGGGCCCTTTCCCAATCGGTTGTAACCGCCTTGAAGGGGACCTTCAATTGCTCGAAAGAGGAGGACCTCAAATTGTTCTTCAGAAATTTCTCCAATCCCGAATTCTTGAAGAGACCTGCCTTGGGTACTGAAAATTCAAAAAACTCACGAAACTCATGCTTTCTGAAAAGCTCGCTGATCTCTTCCGGTGTGAAACCGTCGGCATAGAATACGCCGGCCAATGCGCCGGCACTGGTTCCTACAATCACATCCGGCTTCAGGCCGTAGCTCTCGAATACCATGAAAGCCCCCAGATGGGCAAACCCTTTTGCACCGCCACCGCTCAGCGCATAGCCCAGATAGTAG
>DATCJQ010000012.1:0-8871 GCA_036562745.1 Flavihumibacter sp. | reverse complement strand
GAAGACGAGGGCGCGCCATCGCTCATGAAAAAAGCCCAGCATCTTTTTGGGTTTAATCAGCATATCCTTTCTTACCCCATCGAATCGCCTGAACAGCCGGTTGTACGGGAATATAACCTGTTCCAATCCGCTGCTGCAGATGGTTTCCGGGGCGAATGCTTGCATCCTCCCGCTGCTTAGTTGCATACGCTACAGGAACTGCAGTTAACGCATGCATTACGCCCGCATGTGAATCGATCATCCTGAAATTTTACTGTTTATGCCGTATATACCGGTAGAACCTCACCTGCCCGGCATCACCGGCTTGCTTGAGTACCGCAAGGATACCGCTGCTCCGATCCGTGCGCTGACCCAGTTTTTGCTCCGCGGTTCCAATACCCTCACCGAAGCGGAGCGTGAGCTGATCGCCACCGTTGTGTCGTACGGGAACGAATGCCGCTTTTGCAGCACGGCCCATAAGGCGGCGGCCGACCGCCTGCTGGGCAATACCGAAATCACCGAAGCCATCAGAACCGATATCGAAAGAGCCGCGGTTTCCAATAAAATGAAGGCGCTGCTCCATATCGCATCACTCGTGCGTATGAGCGGAAGAGCCGTAACATCCGAAGCGATTGAGCGCGCCAAAGCATCCGGCGCAACGGATCTCGAAATACACGACACCGTGCTGATCGCCGCCCTGTTTTGTCTCTACAACCGATATGTGGATGGATTAGGCACATCGCTGCCCGACTCTCCCGCCTATTTTGACCAACTGGCCGAACGGCTGGTCAGTCACGGCTATACCCGGCTGCCACAAGGCTATGATCATCTCAAAAAAGCAACTGAACCGAACAGGTAATCAACCCCAAATCATTTCAACTCTTTTAGATATGAAACAACTATTCTGTTTGCTCTTCCTATGCATTTCGGCCTGCCTCCATGCGCAGGACCTGGTGCTGGAGGGCAGTATCGTGGCGGAAAACAATCAACCCGTTCGCAATGCAAGCATCCGTTTGAAAGGTAAGCTCACCGGCACCGTAAGCGATGATAATGGTCGCTTCAGGCTGAGTTTGCAAAAACCGGCTTATCCCATCACCCTGGTGGTTTCCTCCGTAGGGTATGCGGAAAAAGAAGTGCAGCTGAGTGAAGGATCCTCATCCCTCCAAATCCAACTTGAACAGGAATCGATATTACTCAATGAAGTGGTTACCGCCGCATCCCGCGTGCAGGAAAATATTCTCTCCTCGCCGGTAACCATCGAAAAAATGAGTGCGCGTACGATTCGCGAAAACCCATCTTTCACGTTCTACGACGGTTTGCAACACATTAAGGGGATGGAAGTGGTGACGAGCGGACTCACCTACAAACAGATAAACACCCGCGGATTCAACAGCACGGGCAACTCGCGCTTTCTGCAACTGGTCGACGGAGTGGATAACCAGACACCCGGACTCAATTTTGCCGTGGGCAACCAGTTTGGCGCTTCCGATCTGGATGTGGAAGATGTGGAAATCATTCCGGGATCCGCTTCCGCACTTTATGGTCCCATGGCATTCAACGGTGCCCTGCTGATGCGTACAAAGGATCCGTTCAAACACCAGGGACTGAGTCTGCAACTGAAAACCGGTATCAACCATGTAGGTGAAAAGGAAGTGGGAGTGCATGGCCTCTATGATATCGCAGCGCGATACGCAAAAGCATTCAACGACAAGTTTGCCATTAAACTGAATGTATCCTATCTGAGCGGACTCGACTGGTATGCTTCTGATTATACAGATATCAGTGCGCAAACGCCACCCGGGCAAAGAGGACCCAACAATCCGGGACGCGATGCCCTCAATATCTATGGAGATGAAGTATCCAAAACCATCGACGGCGTGGGACTGGTTGCGCGCACGGGCTACGAAGAAAAATACCTGATGAATTATGATGTGTATAGTTTAAAAGGGAATGTTGCGCTGCATTACCGAATAACAGATAATGTAGAGGCCATTTACCAATACAATGTGGGAAGAGGTACTTCAAGTTATACAGGCAGCAGTCGTTTTGATCTCAACAATTTTGTACTGCAAACCCATCGCGTCGAATTGAAGGGAAGCAATTTTTTTGTACGGGCTTATTCTGTATCCGAGAACTCGCATGATTCCTACAACACACGTTCACTGGGACAGTTTATCAATCGCACCTGGGTGCGCGACCTGAATGGAAATCCGGTTGCACCCAACCAGGCCGATGACATGTGGTTCACCCGGTATGAATCGGCGTTCAAGGGCGATATCAGCGGCGTTAGTCCCGGTAACCATACGGCAGCCCGCGCTTTTGCTGATCAGGGAAGATTCCTGCCCGGAACCGCTGAATACAATTCGGCTAAGGATGCAGCTATCAAAAACTATGGACTTACAGGAGCAGGGGTATTCAGCAACAGCAAATTCTATCATGCAGAGGGACAGTACGATTTCTCCCCTTCCGTAAAAGTGGTGGATCTGCTGGCCGGCGCCAATTTCCGTTATTACGATATGTTCACCAACGGCAGTTTGTTCGATGATAAGGACAAAAAGATCACCATTAAAGAATGGGGTGCATTTGTTCAGGCCGGAAAAAAACTTTTTGACGAGAAGCTGAAACTGACTGCCTCGCTTCGTTATGATAAAAATGAAAACTTCGATGGCTATTTCACTCCGCGTATAGCGGCAGTATTCACGGCAGCGAAGACGCATAATTTCCGTACATCCTTCCAAACCGGTTTCCGCAACCCCACGCCGGTGGATCAGTATATACATCTGAATGTGGGACCGATCACCATTCTCGGAGGCGTGCCGAATAACAGCAAGGGATTGAATGCCTATAGCAATTCCTTCACGGCTGCATCCGTGGGTGCATTTGGCGGAGCCTTCGGGGCGGCCATGCAAAACGGAACACCCTTCCCGCAGGCGGTGAATGAAAACAAGCATCTGCTGGAGAAATCAAATGTCGCCTATATCAAGCCGGAAAAACAGCGTGCATTTGAAGTGGGGTACAAGGGTTTGTTTGCCAATCGATTCATGGTAGATCTGAATTATAATTTCAGCAGCTACACCAATTTCATTCTGAATACGGTGGTGATTGCGCCCGAATCGCCGGTGATCGGGGCGGATGGCAGTCCGAGTTTCGACGCCGCCGCCGATATCCTCAATGGCGATATGCATGCCTACCAGCTTTATACCAATGCGGGTGATAAGGTTTCGGCCCAAAGTTTTTCTGCCGGACTCACCTATATGGCTCCGAAGGGATATGAGTTGGGTGCCAACCTTACCTGGGCTTCGTTCAATTTGCGTGATGCGAATCCCGATAATGTACCTGCATTTAATACGCCCGAATACAGTGCAAATATGACATTGGGCAACGGCAATGTGTACAAAAACTTCGGGTTCCAGTTAAGCTGGCACTGGCAGGATGCATTTGACTGGTATGGCACATTCAATGGCATGCGTCCGGGGCGCGTAAAAGCCTATTCGATGGTGGATCTGCAGTTGAATAAGAAGCTGCCTTCCATCAATGCATTGTTGAAGCTGGGTGGCAGCAATATACTGAACAACCGGATTTCGCAGGCTTATGGTTCACCCACCGTCGGGGCGATTTACTATGTATCGATCACATTCGACGGGCTGCTGAAATAACAAGCCCAGAGATAAACCGCTTTAAAACGATCAACCGTCAATTATGCATTCAACACAGATGCAAACCGAAAAAACAGATATCCGTCTGATCATGCTGTTCATTCTTTGTTTATTGAGCGGCGTGATCGGCGGTACCGTGTCCACCCTCATGTCGGTATACCTGCCGGTGGTGGTGCCCGAGGTATTGGGCGAAGGCATGGAAATTTCCTCGTTAAGCGCATTCATCAACGCGATCTTTATCCTGGGATGGGCTTTCGGCGGATTCAGTTGGGGACTGATCAGCGATCGCATCGGCAGGAAAAAAGCATTGCTGCTCGCCATCGGATGTTATGGATTGGCAACCCTGGCCACCGGGTTTCAGCATAGTTGGGAGGGATTGGTAATCTGCCGTTTTATCAGCGGGTTCGGCGTGGGCGGTGTGCTGGTGATTGCCTTCGCGTGGTTAAGCGAAGTCTGGCCATCCCGCTCGAGAAATATCGTGATTGGCATACTTTCCATCGGAATTCCCGTGGGTATTTTTTCAGCCGGAGTCATCAACTATTTCCTGGCGTCATGGCGGCAAGGCTTTATGGTGGGCATCATCCCCCTGGTATTGGCACTGCTGGGAATCCTTCTCATTCAAGTGAAAGATACCAGGCGCGTTGATCAGGCGAGCGAACAGCGGGTGCCTGTGAATCCATTTGCTGCAAACAACCGCGGGAATCTCCTCTTTGGCTCCCTGCTCTTCAGCAGTATGCTCATCGGGCTCTGGGCCATTTTCTCCTGGCTTCCCACCTGGATCCAAAGCCTCGTGCAAACGGGCGATGCACAAAAGGAACGCGGTTTGAGTATGATGCTCCTGGGTATGGGCGGACTCATCGGCGGATTTGTATCAGGATGGGTCGCCAATGCAATCGGGATCCGCAAAACCATGATGCTGTGCTTCGGAATGTGTACCATTTTAGCCTTTATGCTCTTCCGGCTGAGCTCCAGCTTCCACCCCATCCTGTTCGCTGAAATCGGGGTGATGGCCTTTTTCTTCGGTATGAGCCAGGGCGCACTATCTGCCTATATACCACAATTATTTCCTTCAACAGTGCGAGCTTCCTCAACAGGATTCTGCTTCAATATCGGGCGGCTTGTCACCGCCACGGCAGTTTTGTTTGTGGGTGTGCTGGTCAACAGCCTGGGGGGATACGGCAACGCCATCTTTATTTTCTCACTCACGTTTCCGCTGGGATGGCTGGTACTATTCGCCAACCGGCATAAGATGAAAAAACAAAATTCAATTCAAACAGTAAACCAGTAATCATGCCTCATATCGATTTACCACCTCATGTACCGGGCATTCGCAGCCTGGCCGTTTATCGTCCGGAAACCGGACAATACCTCTATGAACTTGTTCAGATTTTATTAAGGGGAGAATCGCCGCTGAGTGCCGCTGAACGCGAACTGATCGCTTCCTATGTCTCCTATCGCAACAATTGCCAATTCTGTTACCAGAGTCATGCTGCCGCCGCGCGATGCCTTTACGGCGATGATGCCGCCATCGTGGACGAATTGCTTGCGGGAAAAATGGATCATCTCAGCGAAAAAATGAAGGCCCTGCTCCAGATTGCCGGTAAAGTACAGATCCTGGGAAAGGAAGTGCAGCCGGAGGATATTGATGCTGCGAGAAAGGCCGGAGCGGGTGATCGCGATATTCACGACACGGTGCTGATTGCCGCAACATTCAGCCTCTTCAATCGCTATGTGGATGGACTGGCCACCCTCACTCCAACCAATTTGGATGACTATAAAGCGATGGGCGAACGCATGAGCACCATCGGATATGTTTTACCCAAACAACCCGCCTGATCATGCCCTATATCGATTTACAAAACGAATTGCCGGGCATCCGCGGCCTGATGGCTTATAGTCCGGCTACCGCCAAACCTTTGAATGAACTGGCGGAAATCCTGCTGCGCAGCGATGAGAATTCACTTTCCCGTGGTGAAAGGGAACTGATCGCAACCTATGTGTCCTATAAGAACGACTGCTTCTTCTGCCAGAATGTGCACGGCGCTTTGGCGGGATATTATCTTCGGTTAGGCATAGCCGAAATAGACGCAATTAAAGCGGGCGAAAGGAGGCAGCTCTCCCGGAAAATGCAGGCGCTGCTCCAGATAGCTGCAGCCGTTCAGCAGGGAGGAAAATCGGTTACACCTTCTCATATCGAAGCGGCCCGGAATGCCGGTGCGAGCGACAGGGAAATTCACGACACGGTGCTGATTGCCGCTGCATTCTGCATGTATAACCGATATGTCGACGGTCTCGCCACCTGGGCGCCGCAGGACCGGCAGTTTTATGTTGAGCGCGCACCACAACGGGCCGCAGAAGGCTATATCAATACCCCATTAAAATGATTCGAATGAAATACTTTGTTTTTGTAACGGGCATCCTCTTTCTGATTGCCCTCGAGTTTTTCCGCGTTTATTTTATCATGCCCTTCCCCGGAAGTCAGAAAAAAGACACGCTCGAACTCGCTTATTGGATTCATTCCAATATCGGCTGGTTGAGAGTGGTGAGCTGGTTGCTCGTGGCGGGGAGTCTCTTCTTCATTTTCAGAACCCGATCGCGTAAATCTGAAATCCTCTGCGGTATTGCACTGGTGGTTTATGGTATCGTGTTTTATATGTTCAATTTCAAAATGCTGGCGGAGAAAATGTTTTATCAGCCCGAGACCAAGCTTTTTGCTGATAAGGCATCTAACCAGATTGATCCACGAAAACTGGTATTGGGTGTGCAGATCAACGGCGAAGCCAAAGCCTATCCCATCCAGATCATCGGTTATCATCACCAGGTTCGCGATACGGTGGGAGGCACCCCCATCATGGTAACCTATTGCACCGTATGTCGCACCGGCCGGGTCTTTAGTCCAGAGGTAAATGGCGAATCGGAAAATTTTCGCCTCGTGGGGATGGATCATTTTAATGCCATGTTCGAAGACAGCCGTACCGGCAGCTGGTGGCGGCAGGTTAATGGAGAAGCGGTAGCGGGACCGCTGAAAGGGCAATACCTTCGCGAACTGCCTGCACAACAAAGGAGCCTGGATGCCTGGCTGAGAGACAATCCCCATGGCCTGGTGATGCAATACGATCCGGCATTCATAAAGGAATACGAAGACCTGGATCTGTTCGACGATGGCACTATTGACAGTGGTCTCGAGCGCAGAGACACTGCTTCCTGGCAGTTCAAATCCTGGGTGGTGGGCATCAGCGTAAACGGACAGGCACGGGCTTATGACTGGAATGCCCTGCTGCGTGAGAAATTCATCCAGGACTCGATGCCAGGAGGCAATTCCCTCATGCTGATACTTGAAAAAGATTCGCTGGGCTTCCATGCCTTTAACCGCATGATCGGAACACAATCACTGCAGTTCGAATGGCTGGAGCAGGAACAGCAGTTACGCGATGAGCTTACCGGATCCGTTTGGGATCTGAGCGGAAAATGCGTGGATGGTACACTGAAGGGCACTGAGCTGGAAAGACTGCAGGCCTATCAGGAGTTTTGGCATTCCTGGCAAAGCTTTCATACTAACACCGATCGATACCCGAAGTCGGACTGAATTGCAATCCATGCTAAATCTCCTATCAACGAAGGAGATGACAGTATCACAGCGTTGATGGTATTATAATAAAGATGCCACCGCGCGACCCAGGGTCTTCAGTTTACGGTCGAGGGATTCATCCCAAAGCAAACCATAACTCAGGCGCATGCAGTTGTCGAACTGATTTTGCAGGCTGAACATGCGTCCGGGTGCAATGCTGATTTGCTGACGGATCATCATCTCATAGAGTTCTGCCGAATCAATTTGCTTTGGCATTTCAACCCAGAGTACAAATCCGCCTTTGGGTTGGCTCACTTTCACCGAATCGGGAAAATAGTCGGCAATAGCCCGCGTATAATGCAGGCAATTGGTGTAAAGCGTGCGACGCAGTTTCCGCAGATGGTGTTCATAACGGCCGGATTCCAGAAAACGGGCCACCACTTCCTGCGTGATACTGGTGGAGGAGATTGCATGCAGGGTTTTGAGGTGCATCACCTTCTCCTTAAAACGGCCGGGTGCCACCCATCCCACGCGATAACCCGGTGCAAGGGTTTTGGAAACCGAACTGCACCAGAGCACATTGCCCGACTGGTCGAAGGTCTTACAGGAAACGGGACGGTGATCGCCGAAATACACATCGCCATAGAGATCGTCTTCGATCAGCGGAATTTCGGCGGCCTCGAGCATCGCCACCAGTTCCCGCTTATGCTCATCGGGCATCAGGCTGCCGAGGGGATTATTGAAATTGGGGATCAGCAAACAACAATTGATTTGGGGCAGGAGTTTTTTCAGTGCATCCAATTCGATACCCGTTACCGGATGCGTGGGGATTTCCATCACGCGCAATCCCAGGCTCCGCGCCACCTGCAGAATGCCGAAATAAACGGGACTCTCCACTGCAATTGTATCGCCGGGTCGGGTCACTGCCATCAGTGAAAATGAAAGTGCATTCATGGTGCCGGCTGTTGTTACCAGATCGTCGGCATTGAGATGCGAGCCCCAGGCAAAAGACCAGCGGGCAATCTGCTGCCGCAATTTGATATTGCCCTGCACTTCCTCATAAGCCGTACCACTGTCGGGCATTTCGCGCATGGCCTGCACCAGCGCTTTATTCAGTTTGGCAACGGGAAGCAGATCCGTAGCCGGCGCACCCAGCGAAAACTGTGTCACCTTCTTGTTCCCGAGCGTGGCATAAACCCGATCAATCAACTCGTTCACCTGTTGTTGGGATGCCGTTTTCCGCGGGCGACTGATCGCCGGAACGGCAAGTCTTTTAAACGGAGGCTGACTCACATAAAACCCCGATTGCGGACGCGATTCAATCAAGGCCTTCCGTTCCAGTTCGAGATAGGCCTGGATAGCTGTACTCATACTCACACCCTGCTCGCGACAAATCATGCGGATCGAGGGAAGTTTATCGCCCACTTTCCAAACCCCGTCCCTGATCTGCTGTTCGATATTCCGCGCAATGCGCAGGTATAAAACTGATTTTTCCTCAGCGTTTTTTGACAATACCGGCATAGTAACCTGTTATGAAGATGATGATGTGCCCTTCGCAAACTTTCCTAGCCCCAAAACTGTACTGGTCAAATTTAATGTTTTTGTATCTGTTTCGGTTATGCATCAATAATCAATTTTGAATCATGAAAGCATATTTAGCACTGGCAG
>DATCJQ010000003.1:0-5429 GCA_036562745.1 Flavihumibacter sp. | reverse complement strand
GATATGGATTGCTGTTGTTCGAATACATACAGCGGTTTATCGAAAGCGGGATTAAGTTTCTTAAGTTCCTCGAGCAGCTGGTTGGTTTGCAAATGCTGACAACCCAAACTCAGAATCGTTACACCGCCCACATTGGGATGGTTGGCATAAGCCGCGAGCAGCTTGCCGAGTATATCGGAATCCTGGCGGATGCCACCGCAGCCACCATCGTGGTTCAGGAATTTCACACCATCCACATTAGGAAATACACGGTGCTGGCGTGAACCCGATGGTTGCAGCTGGACATTTAAAAGATCCTCTCCTTTTGTCAGCGCCTCTACCAGATTGCGCGTATATCGTTTATACTTATCCGTTACACCATAGCCAAGTTCATTTACCAGGGCCTCGCGGATCACATCCAGGTTGCGGTTCTCGCAAAAAACAGTGGGGATGAATAACCAGTAATTGGCCGTGCCCACACGTCCGTCAGAACGATGATAGCCGTTGAAAGTCCGATCACGGAATTTGCTCACATCCGGCGCTTCCCATTTATAATCTACTTTACGGTAATAATAGGGATCCGCGGCATGTTTGAGGTTTTCAGTGGTAATCAGTCCGCCCAATGGAATGGCAGTCTGTGCTTTTCCCACCAGCACGCCATACATAATCACGGCATCGCCGGTTTGCAGCGCCTCAGTGGTGAATTTATGTTTTGCAGGAACATCATCCTGAAGTTCAATGGTCTGGCCCTTCCACTCAATCTGTTGTCCTTTTGACAGATTCTGCAGCGCCACCAGCACATTATCCTTCGGATTTACCTGCAATATTGGTGCATTCATGATTAATCTTTATTCAGTAATGATTTTATCGAGGTGAACATAGCCTCCGTCGACATGGATTAGCTGTCCGGTGGTATGGCTCGATCGGGGCGATAGCAGAAAGGCCGTGGTATTGGCAATCTCCTCGGGAGTGGTCATCCTGTTGCCCAGCGGAATTCGTTTGTTGATACTATCCAGTTTGGCCTGCGGATTCGGAAGGGTTTCGATCCAGGTGGCATACTGGGGCGTCCAGCACTCGGCCACCACAATCGCGTTCACCCGGATACCGTATTTCAGCAGCTCCACCGCCCATTCGCGGGTTAGCGCATTACGGCCACCATTAGCCGCAGCATAGGCAGAAGTATTGCCCTGACCGGTCTCCGCCGTTTTGGAACTGATATTTACTATGGAGCCCTTTGATTTGATCAATGCCGGCAAGGCATGATGCGCCATCAGGTAATAATGTACCAGGTTGCGATGCATCGAGGCCATGAAATCTTCATAGCTTCCGTGCTCCAAACCAACGCCGTCGTTCTTGCCTGCATTGTTTACGAGTCCGTCGATTCTCCCATATTTCAGCATCACATAATCCACCGCCGCTTTGGACGCACCGGGTTCATTCAGCTCCGCCGCAAACTGATCGGCTTTGAAGCCCGCAGCTACCAGTTCGTCCACCAGTTTCTGATTATCCCCGGCATCTCTTCCCACAATAATGGGATGGGCACCCTCGGCCGCCAGCACCCGCACAATCCCTTCACCAATTCCCTTGGCGCCACCTGTAACGATGATGATTTTATCCTGCAGTTCTAAATTCATGATTTCAATTTTTTATTTGCTGAAGGCAATCACTTCCTGACGCGATGTTCCCAGTCCGTCAATGCCCAGTTCCATGATATCGCCCGGCACCAGATAACGCTGGGGTTTCATTCCCATTCCCACACCGGCCGGAGTTCCGGTTGAGATGATATCTCCCGGCAGCAACGTCATAAACTGCGAGGTGTAGGCAATCAGGAAGGGTATCCTGAAAATGAGATTGCTGGTATTGCCATCCTGCACGGTCTGACCATTCAGTTTCAACCAGAGGCGGAGCTTGTGCACGTCGGCAATTTCGTCTTTGGTCACCAGCCAGGGACCCACAGGTGCAAAGGTATCGCAGCCCTTGCCCTTATCCCAGGTACCGGCGCGTTCGAGCTGGAATTCCCGCTCGCTCACATCATTGTGGAGCGTGTATCCGGCAACATAGTCCAACGCCTCGGACTCCTCCACATAGCTGGCCTTTTTGCCGATTACGATGGCCAGTTCCACTTCCCAGTCGGTTTTCACTGAATTACGCGGTATCATCACCTGGTCATCCGGACCCACGAGGGCCGTGGTGGATTTCATGAAGATCACCGGCTCCGGGGGCGGCGTGGCATTGGTTTCGCGGGCATGATCGATATAGTTCAACCCGATACATACGATTTTAGAGGGACGGGCAACCGGGGATCCCAGTCTTGTTCCGGCAGGCAGTTCAGGAAGCGAACCGGCTTTTTCCTTCAGCAAAGTTTCCAGTGTTGCAAGTCCGTCTGCCGCAAAAAAAGCTTCATTATAATCCTGAACATAAGCCGAAACATCGAGCTGTTTTCCGTCTATCACCACGCCCGGTTTTTCCTGGCCCGGGTTGCCAAATCGTATCAGTTTCATTTTAAGTATTTAGCGTATTTAATTTATTGTTTAAGTTCTTTTTAAGCGCCTGGTCAGGCCACGATCAGGAATTCAGGGTAATGAATCCGCCGTCGATGGGATAATCGCTGCCGGTAATGAACGCTGCCTCATCGGAACAGAGATAGATCATCAGGTTGGCAATCTCCTCCGGTTTTCCCATACGTCCAATCGGCTGACTGGCTGCCAGTTTATCGAACATTTCCTTTTCCTTACCGGGATAATTTTTCGCGATGAATCCGTCTACAAAGGGGGTATGCACCCGCGCCGGAGAGATGCAGTTCACGCGAATATTATCCTTCAGATAATCTTTGGCTGCTGAGAGTGTCATAGCTCGTACAGCTCCTTTGGTCATGCTGTAGGCAAAGCGATCCGATAATCCCACTACCGCGGCAATGGAACTGAGGTTGAGGATCACGCCTCCGCCATTCGCCTGCATAAGGGGAATAGCACCCAGCATGCAGTTATATACACCTTTCACATTCACGCGAAACAGGCGGTCAAAATCCGATTCCGAGGTATTGGTAACCCGACCCACATGCGAAACACCCGCATTGTTGATCAGCACGTCCACCTTTCCGATGGCTTTAAAAGTTTCGAGGACCGCCGCCTGATCAGATACATCACAGGTATGAATAAACGAAGTTGCACCGTACTTGCTGATTTCAGCCTGCAGCTCCGGCCAGCTGTTTTCACTCAGTTCAATTACATGCACTTCAGCCCCCTGTCGCGCAAAAGCCAGCGTGGCCGCCCTTCCGATACCGCTGGCACCGCCGGTAATCACCACTTTTTTATTGGAATAGTTGAATGACATTTTCTTATTTTATTATACGTACTACAGTAATCTGGCAATTCGTTTGCAATCATTTCGTATGTCCAACGCTGTTAGTATCAGGCTCTTCCTAATGTCCAGCCTGTACACTTACTTCCAGGTTGCGTTTTGATTGCGTATATCCAAACAAACCCACCACCGCGAAACAGATCAGCGGTACCACATAAGCCAGTTGGATATTACCTCCGGTAAGGTCTGAAACCTGACCCATTATCAGCGGAAAGAATGCGCCTCCCACAATGGCCATCACCAGCAGCGAGGAAGCCATCCGGGCCGCAGCACCCAGTCCGGAGATACCCATCGCAAAAATGGTGGGGAACATGATCGACATAAAGAAGGGCACCCCCATCAGTGCATACACCGCTACCGGTCCGGTTCCAAAGCTGGCGATACAAAGCAGCAGGACGCAGATCGCAGCATATATCACCAACAATCTTGCCGGAGCGATAAATTTCATCAGGAAAGTGCCGATAAAACGTCCGGCCATGAATCCGATCATGGAAACAGACAGGTATTCGGACGCCGGAATTTCGGGCAGATCCATTGCACGTTTGGAGAAGCGGATAAAGAAACTGCCCACTCCCACCTGCGCACCCACGTAGAAAAACTGTGCAATCACCGCCCAGCGCACCTGGGGTATGGACAACACCGAGAAGGAGAATTTATCCTCTTCCTTGTTGGCGGTACCGGTACGTTCTTCCCCCTCAGGCAATTTCACCATGAAGAAAAGGGCCACCAGCACAAAAACCACGATGGCTATAACGAGATAGGGTAACCGAACCGAATTGGCTTCCTCCTGCAGATAGGCCTGCAGGGTTCCGCTTTGCTCCATCGCTTTAAGTGTTTCTTCACTATGCTCAATGCCGGAGAAAATGAGTTTTCCACCAATAAGGGGAGCCAGAAAGGCACCCACCCCGTTGAAGGACTGGGCAAAATTCAGTCGCTGGGTAGCCGTACTCGGATCGCCCAGTTTGGTGATATAGGGATTGGCCGTGGTCTCCAGGAAGGTGGCCCCTCCGGCAATCACGAACAGCGCAAACAAAAAGAGTCCGTAGGAACGGGTATCGGCTGAGGGCAGGAACAGCAGCGCGCCCAGGCCGTATAGAATCAGTCCGAATATGATGCCTTTCTTAAAACCGTATTTATTCATGAACCATCCGGCCGGAAGCGCCACCGCGAAATAAGCCATGTATACGGCGAAATCGATCAGGGCCGACTGGGTATCATTCAACTGGCAGGCTTTTTTCAGGTGGGGAATCAGAATCGGATTGATATTGTGCAGAAAGGCCCACAGGAAAAAAAGCGAGGTGACCAGGATAAATGGCAATAAATACTTGTTTTTAGATGACATGCAAGGATGTTTTAATCTATCTTTTAGGATTGGAAAATTAGGCCGATTCACGGGTAGGAATGCCGTCAAATTGCGCAAATTATCCGAATAAATTAACAAGTAACCGCACGCAAAGCCAGTTTCCGGTTTGTAGGTAAAAATTTGTTATCCAGTTTATTATGCAGTAGTGACGGGCATTTCCGCAGATTTTGACGAGCGTTTTTTGACGATTTTCGCGACCGATTCAAAAAAAATTTTGGCAATTGCGCTCAAAACCTAATTTTGCGCCCGGAGAGATGGCAGAGCGGTCGAATGCGGCGGTCTTGAAAACCGTTGACTGTAACAGGTCCGGGGGTTCGAATCCCTCTCTCTCCGCTCTGAAAGCAAAAGCGCAGGTCACACCGACTTGCGCTTTTGCTTTTTAGATATTTCATCGTCTGGCGATGTTAGAATTTGAATCCCATTTGAAAAGTAAATGCCCCCAAAGACTTTTCATTGTTCCTTTGGTTGGCCTGAATACTATACCATTGTTGCAGAAAACCCAATTGAGCAAACAGGAAACTGTGATTCTGCATATGGAACCGTGCCCCTGCAAAAATTCTGACTGTTCCCCCAGTAGACACATTGATCGAATTTGCGCCCGCCGAGCTGGCAAGCCATCCAGCCTGAAAACTCAAAAATGGTTTGGCGCCTGTTTCCTCTTTTTTTCCAATCGTTGAAGCTTCTATGAGCAAGGGGACGCCAACTTTGCCCGTTATGCGACTCTGTT
>DATCJQ010000530.1:0-2882 GCA_036562745.1 Flavihumibacter sp. | reverse complement strand
CTATGATACACCAATACACCCAGAATGGCCAGGGCGCGTAACCAGTCGATATATGCCAGACGTTCTTTAGCAGGTTTCATGCAGTTGATTTTGCACAAACCTAATCCGGCAACAGGAGGAAAATTTCAGCGTTTGACATCCTGCAGGATTTTTTTGACGAAATGCACGGCATTTTGCCCTGCTGGTCTCAGTAGTTGTACTGATAATAAAAGGCCCGGCTGCTGTCTGCAGAAAGATAGAGTCGTTGCTGGCTTTTTTCTGCCGATAACTGGTAAACCAGGATGGTGTCGCCCAGGCTGGCCGGACTGAACCAAGCGGGCTTATTGGCGGCAGGTGGTTCCGTGAGTGGACTGATCTCCTTAGTAATTGTGGAAACCTGATAATCCTGCTGACTAAGGATACGCCTAACCTCCTCTTCGCAGGTGGAAAATTCCAGCCAGGTGCAGCAATCCACCACCGGGATTTTTCGGTCCAGGGCATTGATCACCGAAACGCAATTGTTGTAGCTGTTGCCAAAGCGATCCGAATAGATTTCCTTCCCCGGTCGGTCTTTCAGCACGGTATCGACTTTTCCGGACAGGATCCGATATCCCGCGGAGAGCATGAACCAGAGGGCTACACATCCCGCTATAACGGAAAGTCCGAGCGGGATAAGCGACAATAGTATGAGTGATTTACGCTTTTTGCTGATGCTGAATCCGATCAGAATCAGGAAACAGAGAAATAGCGCAGCTGAGATTAGAATCCAGGTTAGCATACCTAAAATTAGTGCAAAGCACAGGATTTTAAGGGGTGATGGTATGGTTTCTGAATAATCGTAGCAATATGTTGTATACGTTAATCACAGGTGCCAGCTCTGAACTCGGAAGGGCGTTTGCCGTAGAATGTGCAAGAAGGGGACAAAATCTGCTCCTCGCCGACCTGCCGGGGAGTTATGCCCGAACCCTCTGCGCGCCGTTGCGTCAGCAATTTGGAGTGGATGCCCAGGTGGTGGAACTAGATCTTACCGAAATGGAATCGGTGAAGGAAACCATAGACACACTCACTGAAAAGTATGAAATCAATTTTCTGATCAATAATGCCGGATTGGGTGGAACCGCTTCCATTGTGGATTCGCCGGCATCTCTGCTGGATAAAATCATTCAGTTGAATGTGCGAAGCAGTACTTTGTTAACGCATATGCTGTTGCCGCATTTACTGCAACAAAAGCAGTCTTTTATTCTGAATGTATCGAGCATGGCTGCGTTTACGCCAATTGCTTACAAAACGGTTTATCCCGCTTCCAAGGCATTTATTTCTTCCTTTTCACATGGGCTACGGCAAGAACTCGACAATAGTCCGGTTTCGGTGAGTGTCTTATATCCCGGCCCGCTGATGACCAATTTCGATACCTCACTACGGATCATGCGTATGGGACATTGGGGCCAATGGGGATTAATGTCCACAAAGGACGTGGCTTCCCTGGCCATCCGGAAAACCCTTCGGAAAAAAGCGGTTATCATACCGGGATTTTTTAATCGTTTTTGTCGGGCGCTCATGCGATTGATTCCATTAAATCTTCGCCTGCATCTTGTATCGCGCGAGGTGAAGAAGGAAATCTTTTTTTCAAATCTTTAAGCATGGAGCAAATTCTTATCACAGGTGCCAATGGTTTCTTGGGAAATAATCTGGTGCGGCATTTTACTGCACAGGGGTATAAGGTACGCGCCATGATGCGCCGTGCGGCTGTACAAGCCCCTGGTGCCGTCGAAAATCTGAAATCGGATTGTGCCTGCGAATTTTTTTATGGGAATATTGATAACCGCGATGATCTCGAAAAGGCGGTGGCCGGCTGTGATTGGGTGGTACATGCCGCAGCGATGACAGATCAATGGTCCACTGATCCCAGGGTTTACGAGCAAATTAATGTGAAAGCAACTATTCTGCTGGCGGAAGTCTGTGTAAAAGCCCGCGTAAAAAAAATGGTTTATGTGAGTACGGCCAATGTTTTTGGTCCCGGTACCCCCGACGAGCCGGGAACAGAGCTGAATGGTTTTACTTTGTTCAAGGCCGAATCTTATTATATCAACACCAAGTATCTCGCACAGCAATATTTACTGCAGATGGCCGAATCAGGGAAATTACCGGTTGTGCTGGTGAATCCCTGTTTTATGATTGGTCCGCACGATTACAAACCCAGTTCCGGCACGCTCTTGCTGCATGCGTTCAGGAAGCGGGTGCTTTTTTATCCGCCGGGCGGGAAAAATTTTGTTTTTGTTGGTGATGTATGCAAGGGCATTCACAGTGCCCTGGAAAAAGGGCGGGTGGGACAATGTTATCTTCTTACCGGCGAAAACCTGAGTTATCTGGAGTTTTTCAAAAGGGTGAAAGCCTGTGGAACGGATCGCTGCATCTATATTCGGTTACCCCGCACCGTTTTAAAGTTCATTGCATGGATCGCGCCCTGGGGTCAGAAATTGTTTGGGCGAGCCTGGAAATTTACCCGGCCGATCGTTTATCTCTCCACCGTGCATGCCTATTATTCGGGCGAGAAGGCCGAAAGGGAACTCGATTACACCCCAAGACCCATTGGGCAGGTGGTGCAGGAAACGGTGGACTGGTTTCAAACCACAGAACTACTCAGGGCTGGCGCCTGACTTCGTCGGTAGCTTTCAGCAATGACCGGTGGTCGGCGGCATCGCCCCTGATTTGCCAGATCATCACGCCACCCGCTTTTTGTTCGATGGCAAAAGCCGTTTTGCGTCGAATGGTAGGCTGGCCGTTGTAATAAAGCTTGCCCCCGTCCGCAAAATCATGCTGGTCTTTTTCTTCCGCACCCGGGTAGGTAGCCACGATCGTTGCGTAGTTCATACTTTCCGGCGCCGATCCGCCAAAGCCATATC
>DATCJQ010000528.1:0-2089 GCA_036562745.1 Flavihumibacter sp. | reverse complement strand
GGACCTGTCTTCCGATGAACTGAATAACATGAAAAAACAGTCGCTGGCAAAGGTGTCGGACAAATTCCGTTGGTCGCGCATCGTGCAGCAATTGCTTAAATCAGTAAATGGCCATTAAGAAGAAAATACTCTATTACTCGCCGCACCCGCTTTTGAACCTGTCGAGTCCGGCTGGTTATGCCACGCATATGCGGGAAATGATCACCGCATTTCGGGCCGAAGGTCATGATGTGCGCACGTTGATCATGGGGGGTGAGGATGCCAGTATGGTTGCTGCATCCGGCAGCCAAGCGGGTGAACCGGCAATTAAAAAACTGGTCAAGCCATTTGTGCCGGCCCGGCTTTGGGAATCAACCAAGGATTATCAATTGAAACGGTTCGACCTCCGGGCAGAACAAACTTTGAAACAGATGGCAAGCGAATGGAAGCCCGACCTGATTTACGAACGGTGCAATTACCTGCAGCTAAGCGGAGTGAAAGTGGCCAGGGAACTGGGGATAAAACATGTGCTGGAAGTAAATGCCCCCTATGTGGATGAACGAATTACCCTGGCAGGGAAAACCTGGTGGACGGGCCAGGCGAATCGTATCGAAAAGCAGCAACTGGAAGGCACGAATCTGGCCGTGGTGGTTTCGACGGCACTGCGCGATTATTTTATCAAGAAACACGGTCTTGCCGCCGATAAATTCCTGGTCTTGCCAAACGCCGTGAATGAAACACTTGCCATTCCGGATTCGGTACCCGCGTCGATTCAGGAAGAGTTGCAAAAAAGGAATATCAAAACGGTATTTGGCTTTGTGGGATCCGTTTTTCCCTGGCATGGAATTGATCTGCTGACCGAGGCATTTGCTCAACTGGCAGAGCAGTATTCCGATGCGGGACTTGTTATCGTGGGCGATGGTGAAACCCTTCCTGCGATTCAGGAAAAAGTGAGTGCCTGGCCCTGCGCGGAGCGAATCTGGTTTGTGGGGAGAAAATCGCATCAGGAAGTTTTCTCCTATATCGCGGCCATGGATTGCACCCTGATGGTAAAGTCGAACTGGTATGGTTCGCCCGTAAAGATTTTTGAATATGGCTGGATGAATAAACCCATCATTGCTCCCGATACCATACCGGTACGCGATGTGATGGAGAATGAAGTGGATGGATTGCTGATTCCACCCAGGCCGGATGCCGTGCGAACTGCTATGGAATATTATCTGAAGCATCCCGCGAAAATGCAGGAGATGGCCGCACACTTTCATGCAAAAATCAAAGCGCATCATCTTTGGGTCCATAATGCGCAACAGGTAATTAATAGTTGCAATTGAAGAAACTGTTCTTTTATACAGGGCTGATGTTGGCGGTATTGAATAGCATGGCCCAGCAGAACGGCCGGCCTTTCGCTCACTGGAGTTTTGACAACAACCCCTATCAGGATATTGTTGGTAAAAAACAACTGGTGAGTCTGAACAGAAACTGTCAGCCCGCATTTGATAAAGGTGTAAGCGGTAAGGCGCTGATTGCGGAGCGCGGCGGCGATTGTCGTTTCCAGATGAATGCGCTCCATGGAAATATCAACGACCAGTTTACCATCTCATTTTACTTCCGGGGTGCCGGATTCAATTTCAGCAGCTATCCCCAATCGAATGTTGTAGTTAGTTTGCGTTATCCCAATTTGCGGTTCAGAACCACCACGGCAGATGGTCAGGCAGATGAATGGCTGATACTTCTCGATGGGACCGGTATCACCAGCTACGATTACCTGGCAGACGGCAACTGGCATCAGATGGTGTTTACAGCCAATGCCAGAACCGGAAGGAAGCAGATCTGGATCGATGGACAAACCACCGATTTATACAGCCGCACTACGGCTAAGTCATCGAAATTCCTCACTACCCGGCTCGATGGCTTTATTCAGTTTGATGCACTGGATGAAGTGAAATTTTTCGCTTCCGTGGTTCCACCTGCTAAAAATCAGATACCCAATCGGGTTCATTCTTCCGCTGAAGGGAATCAGATCAATCCGAAGGAATTTGCACCGGGACACCCAAACTATTCGATCAGTCTGCTTAAGCAATTGGAAAATTTTGCATCACCCCGCATGGTT
>DATCJQ010000527.1:0-7171 GCA_036562745.1 Flavihumibacter sp. | reverse complement strand
GGTAACGGTATAGTATATACGATGATTGTATTTTTCATCGCCGGCACCATCTGTTTCGGGAAAGCGACCGGGTATGGTGGATGACCAGTAAATCAGGTATTGCTTCGAGGCCGCATCATAAAAGATTTCAGGTGCCCAGGTGTTGAGGGCATCGGGCTCGTGCTGCATAACGGGAATGAATACCTGCTCGCTCCAGTTGATAAGATCTTTCGACCAGGCATAACCGATTCCGCGATCATTCCAACTAACGGTCCAGACCATGTGAAAATTTCCATCGCCGCCGCGCACGATACAGGGATCGCGCATCAGTCGGTCCTTCGCCACCATTGGCCGGAGAAAGGAACTGTCATTTTTCAGTGTATGCCATCGGAGTCCGTCGGTGCTATACGCCAGGTGAAGGCCATCTTCACCATTGCCTTTGAAATAGGAGAAGAGGAGAACGGAGTCTTCAGGTCCCCATTCGTCGATAAACTCAAGGGCGGGGAAACCGGCAGACTGAGCTCTGGTGCTGAGGCCGGGATGGGTTAACAGGGTAAAGAATACAATAATGCTGCCAATAACCTTAAAGGCGGCCACCCGGTGAAGGATGGCCGTTATAGGAGATTTACACTTTCGGGAGACTATATCCATTATGATAATTCGCACGTAAAAGCTGATTTGCTTTTTTATTGTTCTTAAACTGTCCTTTTTCTGCATCCCATTTCAGCAATTCACGGGTGCGGAAAGCAATATTGCCAAGCTGACAAACCTGTGCGGTTAAGGATGCCTGTTGGATCGGGGTATTCACCTTCTTCGGATCGTTTGAGCGGATGGCATCGAGGAAATTCGCCATGTGACGCTCGACAGAATCGCCCTGATCTTTCTGGAAGGGCACTTCCTCCATTTTCTTACCCTCGGGTTTTACATACCATCCTTCGCGGTTGAGCACCAGGGTACCATTGTTACCGATAAAGGCAGTGCCATGTGTGAGTCCGTATGGTCCCAGATCGATACCGGTGGCATGCTCCCATACGATATTGAACTTATCGTACTCGAACACGGCCGCGAGGGTATCGGGCGTTTCGGAAGCGTCATCCGGATAAGCCATTTTTCCCCCCGACGCCATTACCTGATTCGGGAACTGGGCTTTCATACCAAGCAGGGCATAGTCCATCATGTGCACACCCCAGTCGGTCATGAGTCCGCCTGCATAATCCCAGAACCAGCGGAATTCAAAATGGAAGCGATTGGGATTGAAGGGTCTTTTCTTAGCGGGACCGAGCCACATGGTGTAATCCACTCCGGCGGGGGGAGTGCCATCGGGCAGAATGGGCACGGGTTTCATCCAGCCCATATAGGCCCATGATTTCACAGTGCGGATATTACCGAGCTTGCCACTGTGTACAAAATTGATGGCATCCTGGAAGTGCGGGGCGCTGCGTTGCCATTGTCCAACCTGAACGATGGAATTGTAGCGTTCCTGGGCGCGTTCCATAATTCGACATTCCTCCACGGAATTACCGCAGGGTTTTTCTACATATACATGTTTACCGGCAGCGCAGGCATCGGCCATCTGGATACAATGCCAGTGGTCGGGCGTGCCGATGATTACGATGTCAATATCTTTATTAGCGAGCAGGTCTCGGTAGTCTTTATATTTTTTTACAGGCATGTTCAGGGCCGCCAGTTCGCCGGCTCTTTTGTCTAAAACATTTTGGTCCACATCACAAAGGGCGATGCACCTGGTGCCGGGTTGTGTGAGCAGTGCCTGCAGATCGGCCCAGCCCATGCCGTTACATCCAATTACCCCAACATTCAGCTGATCGGATGCGGCAATTTTCTTACGAAGATTTTCAGCAAAGGCAGGCATCGCTGTCATACCCAGCGCCAGGGCAGCAGACTGGCTCAGGAATTTTCGACGGTTGTTGTTCATGTAGGTATGTTTAGTTTTGGTTTAATTGGTCTGTTGGTTTAATCAATTATCATTGGAATTTACCAACTTAATCGTTTAAACCATGTGAAATTGCGCGTTATGTTAGAAGTTTTACGCAATTCTACCATCTCAGAAGGGCGCTTGCCCAGGTGAATCCACTTCCGAATGCTGCCAGGCAGACCAGGTCGCCGTCTTGAATCTTGCCTTTTTCCCAGGCTTCGCATAACGCGATGGGCACCGAAGCGGCGGTGGTGTTTCCGTAATGCTGGATATTATTATACACCTGGTCATCGCTGAGTTGGAGCTGCTGCTGTACAAACTGGGCGATTCGCAGATTGGCCTGATGCGGAATCAGCATATTGATATCACTGGGTTGGAGTCCGTTGGCATTCAGGGCTTCCATGATAACTTCTGGAAATTTAACCACCGCTTTTTTGAAAACGGAAGGGCCATCCATATAGGGGAAATTCTGCGCATTGTCGATCATGGCATGACTCATAAACTGTTCACCCATGGTGGCGTTTTCATCAAAGTCGGCATATTTACCCCAGTGGTTGGCGTGGGTACCCGGATTATACATGGCCAGGATTTCGGCACTGTGACCATCGCTGTGGAGGTGGGTGCTCAGGATGCCCCGGTTCTCTTCATCGGTAGGCTGAAGCACCACGGCCCCGGCGCCATCGCCAAAGATCACGCTCACATTGCGTCCGCGTGTGCTGAAATCCAGGCCGAAGGAATGTTTCTCACTTCCGATCACCAGGATATTCTTGTACATGCCCGAACGGATAAACTGATCGGCCACGGATAGCGCATACACAAAGCCGCTGCACTGATTACGAACATCGAGTGCGCCGATTTCTTTCATATTCATAGCCCGCTGTACCAGCACGCCGCAACCCGGAAAATAGTAATCGGGGGAGAGGGTGGCGAACACAATAAAATCAATATCCTGTGGAGTGATACCTGCTCTTTCGATAGCAATCTTTGCAGCTTCAACGCCCATGGTGGCGGTTGTTTCCCCCTGGCGGGCGGCATATCGCCGTTCTTTAATGCCGGTTCTTTCCTGAATCCACTCATCACTGGTATCCATATACTTCATGAGATCATGGTTGGTAACAACATTCGTCGGTACATACATACCGATTCCGGCAATTCGGGATCTTGGCATAGCAAAATTTTATCCGGCAAATATACGCAGCCGGGAATTACCCGTCGGGTACCCGACGGGTGCCCGACGGGTAACGCATGCGAAAAAATCGTATATTAGATAGGATGGGCTGGAACCGGATAAAAAACAACAGCGAAGCACTGATCTGGGCCGCAGCTCTATGCTGGCTGGCCTTCGCGGTGGATTATGGAAATGAGGCCGGCGGTTTCTGTCCGTTTCGATTGGTCGGACTCGAAAGTCTGACGGGCCTGGCCGGTTGTCCGGGTTGCGGAATCGGCCGGAGCATGGCCGCTGCATTACGGGGCGAATGGCGATTGTCGTGGCAACATCACTGGATGGGCATCCCGGCAATCCTGATCATAGGCAGCAGGTTGATGCAATTATTAACAAACCAATCTTTAAAAAGAATACATGGATACCTACCTGATGGCAATGCCCGAATTACAACCCGAGGAAATCGCCGGACTGAAGGAGTTGACCAGCCGCATGACGGAATCGCAGCGCAATCAGTTCCTCATGATTTATAGCGGCAAGCGGAAAAAACCGGGCGAAATCCTGCTTCTGACCTGTCTGGGCTTTGTGGTGGTGGCGGGTATCCAGCGATTTGTACTGGGACAGGTGGGCATGGGCCTGCTTTATTTTTTCACCGGAGGACTGTGTTTAATCGGCACCATCATTGACCTGATCAATTACAAAAAAATGACCAACGAATACAATCTCGAGCAGATGTATGAATCATCCCGTATGGTGGGGTTATAAATCCGGGGTTACCAACATCTTCAGCCATTCGATCACTTCCCTTTCCACCCCTTCTGCATCCTTCGATTTAAATGGAGATCCAATCACATGATCACCGGTTAAGGGCATGGCTTTCTCCTTTCTCAGATTTTCGGGTGTGCCTAACTGTTGGAACATTTCGCGCATGGCGGACACACTTACCACATCATCCTGCTCATCTTCGTTCTTGTAATAATAAAGCAGTAGCAGTGGTTGTTTCACGTTGCGGAATGTTTCGCGGGTCATGGTGGTTTCCAGCAGCTCCTCCAGCGCCACGGCGGCTTCTAGGCGATAGCGACTATTCCAGTATTGTTTGTATGTCTCCCTGGTGTCGGATGATACCCGATAATCACTTCCCAGTACGGTGCGTGCTATCTGAAGTCCCCATGGATTATTCAACAGCCATGCATTCGGGTCGTTAATCGCAATATTGGGGGATAACAACACCAATGCATATACATCATCCGGATAGGTGGCGGCCAGCTGAAGTGCGAGAGTGCCGCCGGTGGAAGTGCCCATCAGAATCACTTTCCTGCCCAGTTGTTTACCAATAGCAAGGGCTTCCTTGGCCGATTCCCAATAGTTATCGGGTGTGAGATTCACCAGCGCTTCGCTGGTATCGATACCGTGTTCTGCCAATCGCGACAGATAAAGGTTCGCACCGATTGCCTTCGCCGCATGCTGATGCGTGGGCGCGCCTTCAAACCAGGAGGCGCTGAATCCATGCAGATACACAATGGCGTATTCCGTAGCCTGCTTTAACGAATCGTTGTTCCAGATGATACGAGCTTCATTGTCGGGCTTGAGTTTGAACGATTGCTCCTTCTTCCGTACATAGTCTTCCAGCTGCGGCAACTCAGGAACAGAGGGCATATCGGTTGCGTACCGGGGTGTATCGGGATTGGGTCCGAACAGATAAACCAACCCCAGTATACAAAAAATGGTAACCAGCCATTTTAGAACTCGCATAGGAAAGCTTTATCGTAAATATGCGAAATCTGCCGCAGGTTTTAGCAGATCAGGTCCACCACTTTTTTCTCAAGGCGACTTTTCTCCGCGGCAAATCCCATCAGATGACTTTCGATGGAGGCATCGAGGGTTGAAGTGAGCATATTCGGATCATTTGCATGCACAGCCATCACAAAATCGGCCATGAGCCGGAAATCGCCGCCCCCGTGCAGGTCGGTAGTTTCGGACCAGGTTTCCTTCTTTCCGCTTATAAAACTGGTGATAACCATTTCCGTCATATCGCCCACGATATCGCCGTGCGATCCCATCACACGGGTACGCCGTCCCTCGTAGGATGTGAAAGCCTGGAGCGAGAGGCTGGCGGTTATATTGCCTTCGAACAGCAGGTTGGCGATATAGTTATCGGGCTGATTGTTATCCATGCGATACACGCATCTTCCATAATCGGTTGTGCGTAACTGTTGGAGAATATAATCGCCGTGTTCTTCCTTGTTTTCAGGCAGATCGAACACATAGGTTCTCTCGCGCTCCTTATGGTAAATCCGGATGGCGGAGTAGGGACATTCCTGTTCCACCTTGCAGTTATCGGTACACCTGGCTGTGCTTCCCTCAGGCGCGTTTTCCTCGCGGAACCAGCGGAGAGAACCGAAGGCCTGCACCGATTTACAGGGTTTGCCCACAAGCCAGCGCAGGATATCAAGATCGTGACTCGCTTTGGCCAGGATAATCGGCGTGGTGGTTTCGCTGTTTTTCCAGTTGCCGCGCACATAGGAGTGGGTCATATGCACATATTCAATCGGCTCCATATGTTGTATGCTGATCAGCTCGCCAATAGCGCCGCTCCGGATCAGGCTGCGGAGTTTGCGGAAATAGGGTGCGTATCGTAATACATGACATACCGCCACAATTTTTCCCGTTTCACGCGAGGCTTTCAGGATTTCCCGACATTCCTCCTCGGTGGGTGCGATGGGTTTTTCCAGCAACACGTGATATCCGGCACGAAGGGCAGCCAGGCAGGGAGCCACGTGCAGACGGTCGGGAGATGCCACGATCACGGCATCTGCAAATTTTGGACGTTCAAATACCTCTTCCCACCGCGCGAAGCAATTTTCCGGCTCGATTTTGTGGGTGGATGCATAGCGCTGCCGGCGGATTTCGTTCGGCTCGGCCACCCCGATGATATCGAACTGCTGGGGGTACTGAGAGGCAAATTGTCCGTATACATAGCCCCGGCGACCGGCTCCGATCACGATGGCCGTGACGGGTTTGTCGATCCTTTCGAATCGTTCGGGCAGGAGAATATGGGTCGATTTATCGTCATAGGGGAACTCCTTGAAGTTGGTAGTCATATCCTTATGTTTTGCTGATGCCATTTACGGAAGGTACGAAAAAGGGGGAATGGGGAATGGGGAATGGAGAAGGGAGAATGGAGAAGGGGGAATGGAGAAGGGGGGACCAGGCTGCAGTGGAATCGGGCGTGTAAATGAGGGAATCACGCCGGAGCGCGCAGGAGGCGCGACAATAGAATGCCCTCACCTGTGCAAGATTTAACTTTCTGCGGCGCCCAAATAGCCGTACCTTTGCGCGCCTTTAGGCATTTGCCAGGCATTTTGAACATCGTATATGAGTATTAGGAACATAGCAATCATCGCACACGTTGACCACGGTAAGACTACCCTGGTTGACCGGATTCTCCACACTACCAAAGTGTTCCGCGAGAACCAGGAAACCGGCGAACTGATCATGGATAACAATGATCTGGAACGCGAAAGAGGTATCACCATCTTCAGCAAAAACGCAGCGGTTACTTATAAAGACGTAAAAATCAACGTTATCGATACACCGGGCCACGCCGACTTCGGAGGTGAGGTGGAGCGCGTATTGAAAATGGCCGACGGGGTAATCCTCCTGGTGGATGCCTTCGAGGGACCCATGCCTCAGACCCGCTTCGTACTGCAGAAAGCCCTGCAACTCAACCTGAAGCCCATCGTCGTGATCAACAAGGTGGATAAGGCCAACTGCCGCCCGGATGAAGTGCATGATGCGGTTTTTGAACTGTTTTTCAACCTCGATGCCACCGAAGAGCAGCTCGATTTCCCGACTTTCTACGGTTCGGGCAAAAACGGCTGGTTCAACGACAGCCTCACTCCCTGCGAGGATATCACCCCGCTTATGGATGGCATCCTTAAATATGTACCCGAGCCTAAAGTGGCAGAGGGTCCGCTGCAGATGCAGATCACCTCGCTGGATTACTCATCCTTCCTCGGCCGTATCGCGGTGGGTAAAGTAACCCGCGGATCAATTCGCGAGAATCAGCCCATCGCCCTGATGCAGGCCGATGGCAC
>DATCJQ010000524.1:0-16276 GCA_036562745.1 Flavihumibacter sp. | reverse complement strand
CTGATCAAACAATACAAGAAACTGTTTGAAATCGAGGGTATTGAATTGACCATCGATCCGGAAGTGCTGGACTTCATGGTTGCCAAAGCCATGGAATACAAACTCGGAGCAAGGGGGCTGCGTTCCATCTGCGAAAGCATCCTCACCGATGCCATGTTTGAACTCCCCTCCAGCAAGGAAACCAAGTTCCACCTCACACTGGAATATGCGGAGAAGAAATTCAACAAGAGCAAGATGAGCCTGCTGAAAGTAGCCTAACCGTCTGCAGTGCTCTGAACCAGAACAGCATTAACCCATTGAACCAACCATAACTATGAAGGAATTAATAGAACAACTCAAGGCAGAGGGACTTACGGAAGAACAGGCCTACAAAGCCGTGGAAATCGTAAAAAACTTTGCCAAGGAAAAGTTCCCGATTTTCGGAGGTGCCATCGATCGTTTATTTGATAAGTATGGTCCCAAGGGAAAATCCGAGGACGATTTCCTGGATTAATTTCCGGGGCACTAATAGAAGTTTCCGAGATTCTTTCCCAAGAATAGATTTCGTTGTTGGTATAGCCGCCTGTAGCCATACCAAATTAAGAGGCCGGAGAAAAGCAGTGATAAACTGATTTTCCCGGCCTTATACATTATGGTTATTCAAACTTTTTTGTAGAATACACTTTCACCTGCTGGCGTTCAATGATTCGCGGGCGATCACGATCTTCTGAATTTCAGATGTTCCTTCTCCGATGGTGCAGAGTTTACTGTCGCGATAAAACTTCTCCACCGGAAAATCCTTGGTATAACCATAACCGCCAAATATCTGCACCGCATCGGTAGATACCC
The DNA here is from genome assembly GCA_036562745.1 of Flavihumibacter sp. Lineage (GTDB taxonomy): Bacteria > Bacteroidota > Bacteroidia > Chitinophagales > Chitinophagaceae > Flavihumibacter. The sequence goes on along the minus strand of DATCJQ010000524.1, from coordinate 15,448 downwards.
GAACCGCCACTTCACTGGCATAATATTTTGCCATGGCAGCTTCCCGGGTCATTTTCAGCCCACGGTTCTTTAGATCGGCCGCCTGATAAGTAAGCAGCTCCGCTGCCATGATTTCCGTTGCCATATCTGCAAGCTTAAAGGATATGCCCTGGAAATTGGCAATTGGCTGTCCGAATTGATGCCTTTCCTTCGCATATTGTGCGGCAGCTTCGAAAGCTCCTTTTGCAATGCCTAAAGAAAGAGCAGCGATTGAAATCCGACCGCCATCCAGCACTTTCATCGCCTGCTTAAACCCCTCACCGATTTCACCCAGGCGATTGGAATCGGGCACCCGGCATTGATCAAATATCATTTCCGCGGTTTCGCTCGCCCGCATCCCCAGCTTGTTCTCTTTTTTACCGCCACTAAAGCCGGGGGTACCTCTTTCCACTACAAAAGCCGTCGCATTATTTTTCGTGCGTGGCTCGCCGGTACGGGCAATCACCACTGCTATATCACCCGATTTGCCATGGGTGATCCAGTTCTTGGTACCGTTGATTATCCAGCTATCACCATCACGGACAGCCGTAGTTTGCATGTTTCCTGCATCACTGCCGGTATTGGCTTCAGTCAGTCCCCAGGCACCCAGCCATTCCGCTGTTGCCAGTTTAGGCAGGTATTTCTTCTTCTGCTCCTCGTTTCCAAATGCCAGGATATGACCGGTACAAAGGGAATTGTGTGCTGCCAGGCTAAGCCCTATTGAACCACATACTTTGGCGATTTCAGATATAATGGCTACATACTCGGTATAACTGAGTCCTGCACCACCATATTCCTCTGGTACAAATACTCCCATCAATCCCAATTGCCCCATTTCCTTAAATACCTGCAGGGGGAACTCCTGCTTCTCGTCCCACTCCATTACATAGGGCTGTATATGTTGTTTTGCAAATGCACGGGCGGTTTCAGCAACCTGTTCGGTTAATTCCGGTCTTTCGAAATTCATATGGTAAGCTTGTCCTGTTTAAACGGTCGTTCCAAATATTTTAGTTTCTTACCATACAAACTAAACGCATTTAACCGAAACTAACAACTGTTAGCTATTCAATTTTGCAGTAGTAGATTAGTTTATTTAACAATTCCTCATTTACCATATGCAGTTTTGCCAGTTCCCGGGAATCCCGAAATCCCCCATGAGTAGCCCGATAATTAACAATGGCATCGGCCAGTTTCCATCTGATATAAGGATGGGCAGCCAGTTCCTCCAAACGGGCCTCATTAATATTCACCTGGCGGGGTTGAGGCGACTCAATCCTTAGATACCCCCTGATGCGCTGGTAAACCGAATCTGCCAATCCAAAAACCTCCGCTACCTGTTCTATGGTATAAAACCCACCCAACCGATCGCGGTATTGCAAAATCCGGCTGCTTAATTTCGGACCAATCCCGGGCAGGGCGAGCCAGTCGAGGCTATCGGCCCTGTTAATATCAATCGAAATAATTGAACCCGCCTGAGCCTTCCGAATCCTCTGTTTTTTAACATCCGCGAAAAGCGCTGGGCCTCCGGCTCGCTCCGATTTGATCTGCACATAAGGCTCCAGGCGTTCAGCAAGTGCGGGCGGAATTCCATATATTTTTCGGATATCCTCCGGACTTCGGAAGCGGCCGCCCTTATCTCTGAACTTCACAAAGGTTCGGATCATTGATGGTGTTAACCCAAGCCTTTCCAGATCCGATTCGGTTGCCAGGTTCGGATCGAATCTGAAAAGCTCTGCGGGTGCTGCATTTGTGGAAGACCATCTCTCCGAATATTTCTTTTTATAGGAGCTTAAAGACAATTCGTTTGAACTATAGGATCGATGGTTCGAGCCAACAGACCGGGGGTTCGAACCAAAACTCCGATTCCCGGAGTCAAAAGACCTGCTGTCTGATCGGACAGACTGGCTGTTTGGAGAACTGGATCGGTAGTCTGATTCAAATGACCGGTCGGCAGCAATAAGTTGTTGCAGAAGACTGTCTGGCACCTGAACATGCGCCGGCTCGCGAACCGGCCAGTAGTAAGGCGCCACTTTGATAAGGAACAATCCCGCGAGTACAACCGTAACAGCTATGCGCTCGGATCGCGTAAAATGAAAATATTCCCCCACCCACTGTTTCCATGATTTCTTTTTCATACGATACCCGATTAAATCAAATACCCTCTGGTTTCGAACTGCAACCTACACAGATATCAATCGCGGGTCAAGCGTGAAATGACCCAATTCCAAACCGTGAAACGACCCGATTCCGAACCGTAAAATAACGGGAACAACCAACCCTGAAAACAGGGCTCAGGTAATTGGATAAGAAAATGGAAGACAAGTGGAAGTTTAAATCTGGATACGGAGGCCGTCATACGCGAGATGCATACCCTTCGGCAGGGTGGCATCCACCACCGAGTGTAATCCCAATTGATGACTGATATGGGTAAACCAGGCATTGGGCACTTCGAGTTTTTGAACCATCTCAATCGCTTCGCCGAGTGTGAAATGCGAAATATGCTTTTCATGGCGCAGCGCATTCAGCACCAGGTGGGTACTGCCCTTGATTTTCTCCAGCTCGGGCTCGTCGATCCGGTTCGCATCGGTGATATAGGTGAAATTTCCGAAACGGAAACCCAGTACGGGCATGCGCAGGTGCCAGACCAGAATCGGTGTAATGCTGATATCGCCCACCACAAAAGGCTCGAGATCGATCGGGTTGATATGAATTTCCGGCACTCCGGGGTATTTCGACTCAGCAAAAGCATAGGGAAACTCACGAATGATATTCATTTGCGTCATCTCATTCGCGTAGATCTGCATCGGCTTTTGCGAGAAATAGTTGAAGGCGCGTACATCATCCAGTCCGGCAATATGATCCTTATGCGGATGAGTGTAAACGATTCCATCCAGCTTTTTAACCTTTGCGCGCAGCATCTGGTAGCGGAAATCGGGGGTTGAATCCACCACCAGCGTGGTGGTTTCCGACTCAACCATGATACTCGAGCGAAGCCGGTTGTCGCGCGGATCGGTCGACTGGCAAACCTCGCAGGGGCATGCGATCATGGGCACGCCGCTGCTTGTGCCGGTACCTAAGAATGTTATGGTTAAAGATGCTGACAGGGGATTAAATCTGGAAGATATTAAGGGATCAGTTATTTGCTTCCCCGGCTTCTTTGTCGGGGTTCTTTTCTGCCTCGGCCAGGCGCACACGTTCAAGGATATCGCGGTAGGTTTTCTGCGCTTCCGGACTCAGTTCCTCCACATTAATCTGCAATTGGGGGATGATATCCATCAGGGTGTTGATGCGGCCTTCCAACTGCAGAAACTTGTTCAAAACCACCACTTTCTTTTGTTCCAGAATGCAATACCCACTTTGGAACGTGCCACGCTCGTACCGGACGATATACCCGGACTCCTCCAGCACCTGTTCAATCTTATTTAAACTTGCCTGTGTGTACTTCATGAAACTTAAAAAACAAAAATACCAAAACCGGGCTACTTGCTGCACATTTTAATTACCGGAACAATCATTTCCTCCATACTGATACCACCGTGCTGGAACGTATTACGATAATAATTCACGTAATGATTGTAATTGTTCGGATAGCAGAGATAGCCGTCTTCCTTGGCGAAAATAAACGTGGAATTCACTGTTGGAACCGGTAAGCCGGCCTCCTTCGGGTCGCGGAAAGCCAGCACTTCCCTGGGCTCGTAATTGAGGTTTCGTCCGTGTTTATAGCGAAGATTGGTCGTGGTTTGCTTATCACCCACCACTTTATGCGGGGTATTCACCCGAACCGATCCATGGTCGGTAGCCAGGATCAGGTTGATTTTTTTACCGGCAATCTTTTTCAGCGCCTGGAACAGGGGCGAATGCTCAAACCAGCTCGCGGTAATACTCCGATAACTGATTTCATCACTGGCCAGCTCCTTCAGTACTTCCATCTCGGTACGGGCATGGCTTAGCATATCCACAAAATTGTAAACAATCACATTCAGATCGTTGCCCAGCAGGTTATGGATATTGCTCACCAGTTCATTACCTGCCTGGTGATTTACCACTTTGATATAACTGTACCGGATATTGTCTTTTTTCAGTCGTTTCAGTTGCGCCTTAAAGAAGATTTCTTCCTGCAGGTTTTTACCTCCCTCCTCCTCATCGTTCTTCCATAAATCGGGAAAGTTCTTTTCGATTTCGGAAGGCATCATTCCGGCGAAAATTGCATTCCGCGCATACTGGGTTGCCGTGGGAAGAATACTGTAAAATGTGTCCTCCTCCAGTATGCGGAAATAAGAGGCAAAAATCGGCTGGATCGCTTTCCACTGATCGAAGCGCAGGTTATCGATCAGAATAAAAAAGGTCGGCACGCCCGCCTCCAGGTGCGGCAATACCTTAAACCGGAACACCGTATTGCTCATAATCGGCGCATCGCTTGATTTGGGATGCACCCAGCTCAGATAGTTCTTGGATACAAACTTGCAGAACTCATTATTGGCCTCTTTTTTTTGCGAAAGGAGAATCTCCTGCATTTCAGGACTGTCGCTCTTCTCCATTTCCAGTTCCCAGTACACGAGCTTTTTGTAGATATCCATCCACTCGTTGTAATCGGGATTACTGTTCAGCGCCATAAACAGATTACGGAACTGCTGCTGGTAAGCGGAGGTGGTCTTCTCGGCCACGAGCCGTTTATTATCCAGAATCTTTTTCAGACTCAGCAACACCTGGTTGGGATTCACCGGTTTGATCAGATAATCGCTGATCTGCGAACCGATGGCATCGTCCATCAGGTTTTCCGTTTCATTTTTTGTTATCAGTACAACGGGCAGGTGATGGTGGATCTCCTTGATCTTGGCAAGGGTTTCCAGTCCCGTAATACCGGGCATGGTTTCATCCAGCAGCACAATATCCACCGGATGCTCCTTTACATATTCCACAGCATCAAATCCGTTTGCCAGGGTATGAACGGCATAACCTTTGTTCTCAAGAAATAATTTCTGTGACTGGAGACTTTCCATCTCGTCGTCAACCCAGAGTATATTAGCTATCGACATAGAATCAAATGTAATTTATCTGTGCGGCTTCGTACTTTTGGCGGCTATCTATTTGAAGAATTTAACAAATAAAGCGGAATGGCAGATCGGCGAAAAATTATTAACGACCCGGTATATGGCTTTATTACGATCGATCACCCCCTGATTTTTAACGTGATTGGGCACCCATATTACCAGCGGCTGCGGCGGATTCAGCAGATGGCGTTTGCGCACCTCGTTTATCCCGGTGCCGTGCACAGCAGGCTGCATCACTCCTTGGGGGCCTACCACCTGATGTGCAATGCCCTTACGGAACTCAGGAAGAAGGGGGTGGCGATTACCGGGGAGGAGGAACTTGCCGCCAAGATCGCCATCCTGCTGCACGATATTGGTCACGGTCCCTATTCCCACGCGCTGGAGCAGACCCTGATCGAAGGCGTTCATCACGAATCGATCAGTCTGCAGATCATGCATGCGCTAAACGCCGAAAACAACGGAGCCCTGGACCTGGCCATCCAGATTTTCAGCAATCAGTATTCCCAGCCCTTCCTGCACCAGCTGGTATCCGGACAACTGGACGTGGACCGAATGGATTACCTCACCCGCGACAGCTTTTTCACCGGCGTTTCTGAGGGTGTAATCGGGTACGACCGCATCATCAAGATGCTAACGGTGAAAGACGGAGCGCTGATGGTGGAAGAAAAGGGCATCTTCTCGATCGAAAAATTCCTGGTTGCCCGCCGTCTGATGTACTGGCAGGTTTACCTGCACAAAACCGTGCTGGGCGCCGAGAAGATGCTGATCAATATCATTCACCGCGCCAAGGAATTACTGAAGATGGGCATCCCCGTGCAGGCCCCCTCGCCCATACTGAACAAGTTCCTCACGAAAACACCTCCCTATTCGGTTGAGGGTGATCTGGATGATTTCTGCCAGCTCGACGATTATGACCTGATGGCCGCCGTCAAATACTGGACCCTGCACGAAGACCGGGTGCTTTCCACCCTCTGCCGGATGCTGATTAACCGCCGGCTCCTGAAAGTGCGTTTGCAGGGCAGCCCGATCGACCCGGCTGAAATGGAGTCCATACGCACCAAACTGCTGGAACAGACCGGATTCACACCGGCCGAACTGGACTATTTTGCCTTCAGCGGAGAAACCAGCAATACCACCTACGATCCGCAGGAAGAAAGGATCCAGGTGCTGTTTAAAGACGGAAGGGTGCGCGACATTTCGGAGGTGGACAATGCTCTAATCCAGCACAATTTGTCTCGCCCTCTTAAAAAATACTACTTTTGTTTTCTGGATCCGGTATCGGCAATTAAATGAGTTGCAGGGCAGGACGACATAAAATAAAATTCTATGCAATTCAGTGCTTCACAAATCGCACTTTTAATCAACGGTAAAGTAGAGGGAGATGCCCAGGCAACAGTTGGATCTTTTGGCAAAATTGAAGAAGCCAGAGAGGGACAGCTTGCCTTTCTCGCCAATCCTAAATACGAAGATCATCTCTATACCACCAAAGCCTCTGTGGTAATCGTAAATGAGAGCCTGGAACTGAAGCAACCCGTAAAAGCGGCGCTGATTCGTGTTCCCGATGCGTACACCGCATTTGCCACCCTGTTATCGAAGTATCAGGAGCTGAAGACGCAGCAACTGGTGGGGCGGCAGGAGCCGGTTTATATCGCATCCACCGCCACCATCGGCGATCAGGTATTCCTGGGGGCCTTTGTTTATATCGGCGAAAACGCCAAAATCGGTAATAATGTAAAAATTTTCCCGCAGGCTTATATCGGCAATAATGTAACCATCGGTGACAATACCATCATCCATGCCGGGGTGAAGATTTATCACGATTGCCAGCTCGGGAAAAATATCACGGTGCATGCCGGAACCGTAATCGGAAGCGATGGTTTCGGATTTGCTCCCCAGGCCGATGGCAGCTTTAAGAAAGTACCCCAAATCGGTAACGTGGTGGTGGAAGATTTTGTGGAGATCGGAGCCAATGCCACCATCGACCGGGCTACCATTGGCTCAACCATTATTCATAGTGGCGCCAAGCTCGACAACCTGATTCAGGTGGCCCATAACGTGGAAGTGGGTAACAATACCGTTATCGCAGCACAGGCGGGCGTTAGCGGCAGCACCAAAATAGGCAACAACGTAATGATCGGCGGACAGGCCGGCATTGTTGGACATATCTATATTGCGGATGGCAGCAAAATCAACGCGCAGAGTGGAGTAAGCAAATCGATCAAGCAGGCGAATACAGCCGTAACGGGATCACCTGCCTTCGATTATACCAGCGCCCTACGCAGCCAGGCCCTTAGCCGCAATCTGCCCGAAATGGAGAAACGACTGAAAGAACTGGAACAACTCGTTAAACAATTGCAGGCAGAGCGGGTGAATCTCTAATCCCCCTTTAATCTGTAATTTTTATCTTTGGCACTCAATTTTTAGCATGGACGCAAATTTCAATCCCGATAAGCAGCACACCGTTGGAACGGAAATCAGTATTTCAGGAACCGGCTTGCATACCGGTGTTAAAGTTGACATGACCTTTAAACCGGCCGCACCCGGCTTCGGTATTCAGTTCCAGCGGATTGATCTTCCCGGACAGCCCATTATCAAAGCCGATTGCGATTTGGTTACCGATACATCCCGCGGAACCACCATCGAAGACAACGGCGCTCGCGTAAGTACGGTTGAACACGTACTGGCCGCTCTGGTGGGTATGGGCGTGGACAATGTACTGATCGAGATTAACGGACCTGAAACGCCCATTATGGACGGCAGCTCCCAGCCCTTCGTGGAAATGCTGCAGGAAGTAGGGGTTCAGGAACAACCGGCCGCCAAAGCCTGGTACAGCATCGATGAAAATATCTATCACTACGACGATGTGAAACGCGTGGAAATGGTAGCCATGCCCGCCATGGATTACCAGATCACCACTCTGATCGATTTCAACAGCCCGGTTCTGGGTACCCAGCACGCCGGACTTAAGAATATGCGCGATTTCGTTAAGGAAATCAGTCCCTGCCGCACTTTCGTGTTCCTGCACGAGCTCGAAATGCTGCTGGAAAACAACCTGATCAAGGGTGGCGATATCAACAATGCCATCGTGGTGGTTGACAAGCCCCTCACCGAGGAGGAAATGCAGCGCCTGGCCAAGGCATTTGGTCGCGACAGGATGGAAGTGAAGCACGAAGGCTACCTGAACAACCTCGAGCTCCGTTTCCCCAACGAACCCGCCCGTCACAAACTGCTGGATGTGGTGGGTGACCTGGCCCTGATCGGCTATCCGGTTAAGGCAAGAATCATCGCCAACCGTCCGGGCCACAGTACCAACGTGGCATTTGCGAAGAAAATCAAGCAATACATAAAGAAGAACCGCCATCTGAAGGATGTGCCGGTTTATGATTGCAATCAGCCCCCGATTTACACGGCGCAGCAGATCGAAAGCACCCTGCCCCACCGCTATCCCTTCCTGCTGGTGGACAAGATCATTGAGCTGACCGACAAAGTGATTGTGGGCGTGAAAAACGTGACTTTTAACGAACCTTTCTTCCAGGGACATTTCCCGGGCAACCCCGTTATGCCGGGCGTTCTGCTCTGCGAAGCGCTGGCACAAACCGGCGGTATCCTGGCCATAAACTCCATGCCCGCAGGCACTTACGACACCTATTTCCTAAAAATCGATAACTGTAAATTCAAGCAGAAGATCGTTCCGGGTGATACCATGCTGTTAAAAATGGAACTCACCGCTCCGATCCGCCGCGGAATCTGCGAGATGAGGGGTACCGTTTATGTAGGAAATAAGCTCTGTGCCGAAGCCGATATGGTGGCACAGGTGGTGAAACGGAGTTAATCACCTATTTTTGCACGTCAGATTAAAAAATCTGACGTTTTTTTTAGCATGATTCATCCACATACCTATATTCATCCGAACGCTCGGCTCGCAACCAATGTGAAAGTTGATCCCTTTACCGTAATCCACCAGGACGTGGAAATTGGCGAGGGAACCTGGATCGGAAGTAATGTTACCATCATGGAGGGCGCCCGGATCGGAAAAAACTGCCGCATCTTCCCGGGAGCCGTAATTGCAGCTGTTCCGCAGGACCTCAAGTTCGAAGGAGAATACTCCGTAGTGGAAATCGGCGATGATACCACCATTCGCGAATTCGTAACCATTAACCGGGGAACCAAAGACCGCGGTCGTACATCCGTGGGACGCAACTGCCTGATCATGGCCTACAGCCACCTGGCGCACGACTGTATCATCGGGAATAACGTGATCATGAGTAACAATGTGCAGATGGCCGGCCATGTAACCGTGGGCGACTGGGCAATCATCGGGGGCGTAAGCGCCGTGCACCAGTTCGTGAAAATCGGACAGCACGCTTTTGTGAGCGGTGGATCACTGGTAAGTAAAGACATTCCTCCCTATATCAAGGCCGCCAGAACGCCCCTCTCCTATGCAGGGGTGAACTCCGTAGGCCTCAAACGCCGCGGCTTCAGCCTCGAGCGTATCAACCATATTCTGGACATCTACCGGATCCTTTACAATAAAGGGATGAACACCTCCCAGGCTCTGGAATTTGTAGAGGAAGAATTCAGCGCTACCGACGAAAGGGATGAGATCGTAACCTTTATCAGAGAAAGCGGCCGGGGTATCATCAAACGATACACCAAAGGAAGCGTCGATGACGATATCACTATCTGATACAGGAAAACGGTATAACCGCGAGTGGATCTTCCGCGGACTCAGCTACCAGTTTGAAGAGGGACAGAGCTATGCCATCACCGGTCCGAACGGATCAGGCAAGTCCACTTTGTTGCAGGTGCTGGCAGGTGCCGTAGCCCATTCCGAGGGAAAAATTGAATGGTCAAAAGGTGGCCAGGCCCTTCCTCCTGAGAATGTGTACAAACATCTCTCCATCGCTGCGCCCTACCTCGATCTCATCGAAGAGATGACAGCCCACGAATTCCTCCATTTCCACCAGTCGTTCAAACCCTTTCTACCCGGACATACCATCAAATCGATGCTGGAGCGGGTGGGACTGGAATCGGCCATTCATAAGCAGATTCGTTTTTACTCATCGGGAATGAAACAACGCGTCAAACTGGTACAGGCTATTTTCTCTGATACATCCGTTCTGTTCCTCGACGAACCCTGTACCAATCTCGATGCTTCCGGCATTCAGTTGTATCAGCAATTGGTGGAAGAATTCGGCCGGGGCCGGCTGCAAATCGTAAGCAGCAATGATCCCCAGGAATACAATCATTGCACACATCGGCTCGCCGTAACGGACTGGAAAAAGCCGCTCGCTCCGAGACCTGCTTAAGCCGCCCCGGATTTTGAGAGACGGAGGGAAACCATCTCCTTAGCGACGACTCGCAATCAACAAATTGAGATCGGTATATTTCAGATTAAAACGCTGGCTCAGATGGAAATGCGTCAACGCGCCCTTAAACAGGTAGATACCGCTGCGCAGATGCACTTTCTGCCAGATCAGGTTTTCGATTCCGCCTTCATCAGCCGCTTCAAGCAACAGGGGCATCAGTACATTGCTGATACCGTGTGAAGCAGTACGTGCAAAACCCGAGGGAATATTCGGAACGCAGTAATGAATCACCCCGTATTTCATAAAAATCGGTTGTTCATGACTGGTAATTTCGGAAGTTTCAAAGCATCCGCCACTGTCGATACTAACGTCGATGACTACACTACCCGGACGCATATTGCTTACCATTTCCTCCGTAACCACCACGGGTGTACGACCCGTGCTGGATCCCAGGGCGCCAACGGCCACCTCGCAGGTCTTGAGCTGTTTGGCCAGGATCTTCGGCTCCAGAACCGAGGTCCAGATACGATGACCGATATTATTCTGCAGTTGTTTGAGACGATAAACGTTGTTATCAAAAACCTTGACGGACGCCCCCAGCGCAATGGCAGCCCGTGCGGCATACTCGCCCACGATACCCGCACCGATAATCACCACCTTGGAGGGTGGAATGCCGGAAATACCTCCAAGCAGCACCCCCTTACCGTGATTGGCAGAACTGAGATACTGTCCGGCAATCAGCATCACCGCGCTTCCCGCGATTTCACTCATGCTCCGCACGATGGGCAGGGAGCCGCTTTCATCCTTCAGTTGTTCAAAACAAAGGGCGGTAATCTTTTTCTCCATCATCTTCTCCAGCAGGGAGGCCTTAAGTAGTGTGGTATGCATGGGTGAGATGATTACCTGCCCGGGTTGCAGCAGCGGAATATCATCCTCAATAACAGGTGCACTTTTCACCAGTATCGGTGCTTTGTAAACTTCCGCTTTTTCGTACACAATTCGGGCGCCGGCTTCGCTGTAATCGCGGTCGCGGAAATGTGCAGCATCCCCCGCATTGTGTTCAATCACCACCTGATGTCCATTGCTGACCAATACACCCACCGCATCGGGCGTGAGTGCCACCCTGTTTTCCTGAAAGGCCACTTCCTTGGGAATGCCTATATGAAGCTGGGCGCCGGTGGGCTTTACATCAAGCGTTTCTTCCAGAGTTTCGTAACTGAAAGAAGTACTAATAAAAGGTTTCTGCTGCGACATGGAATCGATAGAGTTGGAAAATTACAATTTAAAAACCGAATTCTGCCCAAACCGCCGGTGGGGCACCCGTCGGGACGATTAAACTGCCGTTGCCGGTTGTAGTAGTTCGAGGGCTCTTTGCTCCGGTCCCTCCACCTGTATCCGGATGCGGGCCAGCCGGTCGGGTAGCAGGTTGGGAATCATTTCGGCCCATTCGATAAAACACCAGTGATCGCCCATAAGGCAGTCTTCAATACCGGCATCAACGGCTTCTTCCTCCGATTTCAACCGATAACAATCGATATGAAAAACCGGTCCGGATGGAGAAGCATATTCGTTTATTATGGAGAAGGTGGGACTTGCCACGGGATCTTTCACCTTCAGGGCCTCACAAATTGCATGCACCAGGGTGGTTTTGCCCGCCCCCATGGGCGCATCGAGGGCTACCACGCGGGTATCGCCGAGGGCCTGGATTAGCTCTTCCGCCACGAGAGGCAATTCAGCTAGTTTAAATCTTCGGAGCATGCGCAAAATTAGGGCAATTTCACGGGGTTCCCGCCATTCCTGCTTTTCGTAAATTTGAGGTTCAAACAGGCAAAGGAGAATATTATGGAATCTATCAACTGGAAGGTTAAAGGCATGACCTGTTCAAACTGTGCACTAAGTGTTTCGAAATATCTGGAGAAAGAAGGAATGCTCAATGTAAAAGTGAACCCCATCGACGGCGATGTTCATTTCGACGCAGCATCCTTCGACGAAAAAAAGCAGGCCAGTTTAACAAAAGGCATTGCAGCACTGGGTTATTCGGTAGTGGAGGAAAAACTGGTTGTCAGCGAGCAGAAGGAGCCCATGAACAAGCACCTTCGCTATACGCTCATCTGCCTGCCGTTCACCCTGGTACTGATGCTGCATATGATTCCGGGACTGCATATTCACTGGCTGATGAATCCCTGGGTACAACTGGTGCTGAGCTTACCGGTTTATCTGATCGGGATGTCCTATTTTGGTCGCAGTGCCTGGAGAAGTATCCGCTCGGGCGTACCCAATATGAATGTGCTCATCGCGCTGGGAGCCACAGCTGCTTTCGTTTACAGTCTTATCGGAACTTTCTTGCAATCCCCTTCGGATTATCTGTTCTACGAAACCTCGGCAACGATTATCACGCTGGTGTTCTTTGGGTATTATCTCGAAGACCGATCCATCCAAAGCACCCAGAAAGAGCTGAACAAACTGGTGAAGACCCAGCGTGTGATGGCCAATATGATTGCCTATGACGACAAACACCAGGAGCAGATTTTCCCTATCGAGAACCAGTACCTGAAAAGCGGTGACCTGATTCTGATCAAAAACGGCGAACAGGTTCCGGCCGATGCAAAAATTCTCTGGGGCGAAGGCACCGTAGATGAATCGATAATTACAGGAGAAAGTCTGCCTGTGGCAAAAAAAGCCAAAGACATGCTGATTGGCGGAAGTCTGCTTACCGGGGGCACGATCAAAGCACAGGTTACCGCCGCCGCGGATCAGTCGGTACTGGCGAATATTATCAACCTGGTAAAAAAAGCCCAGGGCGATAAACCTCCGGTACAACGATTGGCCGACAGGATCAGCGCCATCTTCATTCCGGCCGTGCTGGTTATTGCGCTTGCAACCTTTCTCATCAACTGGTACCTGCTTTCCGGCGGTTCGGATAATGCATTGCGCGATGCTCTCATGAGGAGTATCGCCGTATTGGTAATTGCCTGTCCCTGTGCAATGGGACTGGCAACTCCTGCAGCGATTGCCGTGGGACTGGGTCGTGCGGCCCGTTCGGGTATTCTCTTCCGCAATGCGAAATCACTCGAAGCATTTAAAGATATCAGACAGGTGGTTTTTGATAAGACCGGAACCCTTACCACCGGACAGTTCACATTGAAGGAATTTAAGGCAATCGGAGTTGAGGAAGAAGAGTTTAAACGCATCATCAGTTCTGTTGAGCGTTATTCCAATCACCCGATTGCACAGAGTATTTACAGGCAATGGAAAACCAATGATCCGATTCGCTGGAACAGCATTGAGGAAATCAAGGGCAAGGGCATGCATGGTATCAGCAAGGAAGGTGATGAATACTGGGCAGGCTCCTACGTGGTTGCTCAGCATCTTACCAATGAAGAAGAACATGCAGTATATCTCGTCAGGAATAATCAGCTGTTAGGCTGGATTGATATCGCCGACGAAATCCGTCCGGAAGCCAGAGAGGTTATCCAATACCTCCATCAGAAGGGCGTGGGCACCATTTTGCTGAGCGGCGACCGGAAGCCCAAAACCGAAGCACTGGCGAAAGAACTGGGTATACAAAATGTTTATGCAGAAAAAACACCCGAGGAGAAGTTGCGGATTATCGAAGAATTAAACAGCAATGCGCCAACCGCCATGGTGGGAGACGGCATCAACGATGCGCCGGCACTTGCGAAAGCGAGTATTGGCATCTCTTTAAGTGATGCATCGCAGGTTGCCATGCAAACTGCCGATATTGTGCTGATGAAAAACGGCTTATCACAATTGCCCACGGCATTGGGATTGGGTAAACATACTTTGCTTACCATCAAACAGAACCTGTTCTGGGCATTCGCCTATAATATTGTTGCCATTCCGGTTGCAGCGGTGGGATTGCTTACACCCACCTTCGGCGCGCTGGTAATGGGACTCAGCGATGTGGTGTTGGCTGCCAATTCCGTTCGTCTGTTTGTGAAAAAAGTTCAATAACAGGTCTTGCCGGCAGCTGTTTCCATCCACGATATTCTGCGCAAGTACTGGGGGCATGATCAGTTCCGCCCCTTGCAGGAAGATATTATCCGCGCCGCGCTGGATAAAAAAGACTGCCTGGCACTGCTTCCCACAGGGAGTGGAAAATCCGTCTGCTTTCAGGTTCCCACCATGGCGATGGAAGGCGTTTGTCTTGTTATCAGTCCGCTTATTGCACTGATGAAAGACCAGGTAAACCAGCTGCAGAAAAAAGGAATCTCGGCGCTTGCCATTCATACCGGGATGAGCTTTAAGGAAGTAGCCCGCACCATGGAGCTGGCCATCAACAATCATATTAAGTTTTTGTATGTTTCGCCGGAACGTATTCAAACCAATCTCTTTAAGGAATACCTGCATTCACTGCCTGTATGCCTGATTGCCGTGGATGAAGCGCATTGCGTATCACAATGGGGATATGATTTCCGTCCGCATTATCTGCAGATCGCAAGCTTGCGCGAATACCTGCCGAAGGTTCCAATCCTTGCACTCACCGCCTCCGCCACCCCCTTCGTGCAGCAGGATATCATCAGCCAGCTGCAACTGAAAGATGCCGTCTTACTCAAGGGCTCTTTTTCCCGCGATAATCTTTCGTACAGCTGTTTTGAAGTACCTAATAAACTGCAGAAGGTTTTGGAGATATTTACCAAGGTGGAGGGCACAGGCATTGTGTATTGTCGCAGCCGCAAACGCACGGTGGATCTGTGCAGGCAGCTTCAGCAGCATGGACTGACGGCCACCTTCTACCATGCCGGACTAAGCCAGGAAGAACGAAATGAGCGGCAGGCCGACTGGACCGCGAACAAAGTGCGCATCATGGTCAGCACCAATGCATTCGGTATGGGTATCGACAAACCTGATGTGCGCACCGTGATTCATTACGATGTACCCGATTGCCTCGAAAACTATTATCAGGAAGCAGGTCGTGCGGGTCGCGATCGCAGGAAAGCCTATGCAGTGCTCCTATTCCAACAGCATGATCTGACGGAACTCGAGGCGCAGCTGTCGAGGAAATTTCCATCCCTTGAAACCATCCGGAAAGTATATCAGAGCATGGTG
>DATCJQ010000515.1:0-10592 GCA_036562745.1 Flavihumibacter sp. | reverse complement strand
GTACTCTCCAGCTTCGAGCCCAAAGTACCGGAAAGCTATCAGGGTTCTGAATTTCTGATGCTCGGCAACCTCATGCCCTCCCTCCAGATGAGCGTGATCAAACAACTCAAGACCCGTCCCAGGCTGATTGTGATGGATACTATGAACTTCTGGATGGATACTGCCATGGAGGATCTGGAAAAAGTACTGCAGGAAGTGGATGTGCTGATGGTGAACGATAGTGAGGCCCGCCAGCTAAGCGGACAGTTTTCACTCGTGAAAGCCGCCCGTCAGATCCTGAAAATGGGTCCCCGTTTCCTCGTGATCAAAAAAGGTGAACACGGCGCCCTGCTCTTCCATGGGAACGAGGTATTCTTTGCTCCCGCTCTTCCCCTGGAAGAAGTGTTCGATCCTACCGGAGCAGGCGATACATTTGCCGGCGGTTTCATCGGTCACCTCGCTGCAACAAAAGATATCTCCTTCAACAATATGAAGACGGCTATCATAAAAGGTTCCGCTCTGGCTTCTTTCTGTGTGGAGAAATTCGGCACCACCCGGATGAAGGAAATTACTCAGGAAATGATCGACGACCGTATTCAGCAATTTGTTAACCTGGTGAATTTCGATATCAAACTGAGCGTATAAGCATTCAAGCCTTTATATATCAGTTGTAGCACACCAGTATGAGCTGACAAAATACTGTACATCACTTCTTTCTATACAACGTTACCGCCTGTCGGTAACGTTTTGTTTTTCCTGAAGGATGCCATACATCCACTACCAATATGTATAACCCGTCGGGAAGCGGATCTGCCCGGGCTCCCCGACCATCCCATTGGAAAAATCCCGATGCCGCGCAAATAGCATTTGTATGTAAGCGCTTAATAAAGAATCCATGCCGATTGTAAATGTTTATACTGGCCAGATAACCTGGTTTATCAAACTGGTACCGCAGGATGCAATCATCATAGAATCCGTCACCATCCGGACTAAACCAGTTCTGATCCAGAAATACCCGGTTTCTGTCCAGGGCTGTTATGCTTTGTGAATTCTTATATCCCGGTGTGGCATAGCCGGCGTGCGTGGCCGCAGAACTCCAGTTATCGGGCGAGTCAACCGGCCCATCCGGATCAATTCGTTCCAATGAGACCCCTTCCTTATTTCTCACCAGCGGATGGTGCCAATCCGAAGTATAGGCAAGCTCGTCCACTATTATTTCCTCCGAGCCTGCGGCGGTTCGTTTGAATAATACCACCGTGCCACTCCCATTCGGCCAGGAAGGAAGCGAGGGCAATTCGACAATGGTTGCGGGATCCTTCACGTGATAAGATCGCATCAGCCAGTCGGCATCCGTTGTCAATACCAGGTATTCACCGGGATACAAAAATCTCGGTGCAGCAATAATGAATCTCGCACCGGTAATTTCACGAGACCGATTGCGGCTGGCCACTTGTAAACCCGACAAATTAATGATCGACGCACCTGCATTAATGAGCTCAACAAAGTCAGATCCTTCCGGTGGCGGATCGAATAACAACTCATTGATGCGCAGGCCTGTTAAAGCAGTATGATCGGACTCATCTGCTATGCCCACAGAAACCTCCCGCCGGCTTCCACCACTTCCCGAAGCCGAATAACAGTTGCCTATGCCCGGCGCAGCCACGCGATAAACCTTTCCTTGTTCCAATGAAGGTGTCAATTCCAGCTCCACTTCACTCCAGAAGGGCGGAAGTATTTCCACACGCCGGATGCTAAATCCGTCTGGCAGTTGATAGGACTCCATTCGCGCTGCATCCTCCACATTAACGGCATCGGTGAAGACCAACCGAATCTGTTTTCCATCCGACGACCAGGCGTGCAGCAATTCCGGTCCATCCAAGAAATAATTGTCCGCTCCATTTTCGAATGGATCATCCAAATCCTGGGGGCGCCAGCTATTGATCCGTCCTGGCGTACCACCGGAAGGATCCCTGCTCGCTCGCCAGTTACGTGCCGATCTGCAGGCTTTTGATAAATCCACCAGCTCCAGCGACCAGCCACCCTCGTTTTTATCAATCGCACCATTGCTTCCGGTACCACCACCTCCTGTACCCCCGTTCCCTGCAACAGTTCCGCCTGCTCCACCCTCATAATTTTTATTTAACAATGCCGGGCGATAATCAACCGCATGCACCAAAACGCGATCGGCATCGTAGAGCATGATCGTATCGCCATTATTGGAGATCGCAGGGAAAGAACTTAATCCCGCCGTATAACCGAAGGATTGAAACAGAGGAACTGCGCGATTGGCGCAAAGAATTAATATGCCTCCGGGTTCCAGTCGCACGCCCGCCGGAATCCGCCCGTTCGTTCGCTGATTGCTGATCGTCCAACCGCTGAGATCAATAGTATCATCGCTAACATTCGTTAGCTCAACAAACTCCTCCGCGGGCAGTGCAACCGAGGGCAGGGGATCGCCCATGATTTCAGAAATCACCACGGGAAACCCTTGTGCCGCAAGGCTTTGAGGCCATTCACCCAACAAAACCATCATCCACAAAATCCAACACTTCATAACCCAATCATTCAAGCCGGATTAAAACTAATTCGGCCGGCATATAAAAACAATAGCAAATATTTTTTTGGGTGAAAAAACCCGAGGTCTTAATTTCGTGCACCATGAATAGCAAGAAACATACAATGAAGACCAAGAAACAGCCACCACAAGTGGAAGGTGTGTGATCTCATGTATGTTCATAAAATAAACACAGGCCTTCCCGGATGGGGAGGCTTTTTTTTTAAACCAAACGCAAGCAAAACGTAATGAAAGTCGCAGTAGTGGGAGCCACCGGTCTGGTCGGCACCAAAATGTTACAGGTTCTGGCGGAAAGAAATTTTCCGGTTACTGAATTGATTCCCGTGGCCTCAGAAAAATCCGTTGGTAAGGATGTATCCTTTCAGGGCAGGAATTACAAGGTGGTGAGCATGACCGATGCCATTGCGGCAAAGCCGGCTGTGGCCCTGTTTTCCGCGGGTGGCGGCACTTCGCTGGAATGGGCTCCCAAATTTGCAGAAGCAGGTATCACCGTTATCGATAACTCCTCCGCATGGAGAATGGACCCGACCAAACCGTTGGTGGTGCCCGAAATCAATGCCGATATACTGACTCCCGGCGATAAAATCATCGCCAATCCCAACTGCTCTACGATCCAGATGGTGGTGGCGCTGAATCCCCTGCATAAACAATACGGAATCAATCGCCTGGTGGTTTCAACCTATCAAAGTGTTACAGGTACCGGCGTGAAAGCAGTGAACCAGTTGATGAACGAACGTCAGGGTGTGGAAGGAGAGATGGCCTATAAATATCCCATCGACCTCAACGTGATTCCACAAATCGATGTATTCCTCGATAACGGTTACACTAAGGAAGAAATGAAGATGGTAAACGAGACCAAAAAAATCATGCGCGATAACAATATTCGCGTTACAGCCACCACCGTGCGTATTCCGGTTATGGGCGGACACAGTGAAAGTGTGAATGTTGAGTTCGAAAAGGATTTTGATCTGCAGGAAGTACGCAACCTGCTGAGCAATGCTCCGGGCGTGATTGTGGTGGATGATCCCGCCAATGCCCAATACCCCATGCCGAAAGACGCGCACGAGCGCGACGAAGTGTTTGTAGGCCGTCTCCGTCGCGATGAGTCACAACCCAATACGCTGAACATGTGGATTGTGAGCGATAACCTTCGCAAGGGGGCAGCCACCAACGCGGTTCAGATTGCAGAATACCTGCTGAACCAGGGTCTGCTGAACAACTAACTATCATGCACAGCCGAATTTTCTGCGCAGTTCGGCTGTGCTTCTTTTTATCACTCAATCAAGACTTCGTTTCAGAAACACCAGCAGCGGCTGAAGCGCTTCAAATGCTTTCAACACTTTTTTACTGATGCT
This sequence comes from Flavihumibacter sp., assembly GCA_036562745.1. GTDB lineage: Bacteria > Bacteroidota > Bacteroidia > Chitinophagales > Chitinophagaceae > Flavihumibacter. The sequence goes on along the minus strand of DATCJQ010000515.1, from coordinate 6,683 downwards.
CTTGTCGGTGAGTTCCTTATCGCTGATCGGTGTCATCGCGATATAACTTTTGTACATGAGATAGGGTGCCGCGGGTGAGTCCTTATCAAATCCCTGTGGAACACGGCTGAGCCTGAGATCATCGCCATCCGACAATCCATCATAGACCGATTTGAACGATTTGGCCTTCAGGAGCTGCTCAAACTCCTCCGTATTATAATCAATCTCCTGGCGGATCTTTTTTAACTCGGGAGGCATAGGTCGGTACACACCGCCCCCCACAAAACTCTGTCCGGGTTCAATATGGATATAATACCCTCCGGTCAGCGCTTTCTTCCCGCCTTCATTGATGCTGATCCCGAAATTGGTTTTATAGGGCGATTTATCCTTACTGAATCGCACATCCCGATTAATCCTGAACATGCACTGCTTTGCCTGAAGATCCGCAATACCCGGATCCTTTTTCGCATGTGCATCGATGATAGTCTGCACCCATTGCTCCACATCCTTTCTCGCTGCCTCATACTCCGAACGATGGGCATCAAACCAGGATTTATCGTTATTTCTCTTCAATCCCCTCAAAAAGCTCAGGGTGCTGTTCTGTATCATAACCATTATTTTAAAACGCCATAAAGCGAATGACCTTTGTCAAACAACCGATCCACTTTTTTCTCAACAGCCGGATCCAGTTCAAGTGCCGGTGCATGATGCGGTTTGATACGTGCATCGATCACCAGCGGACCCCGGCATCCCCAATGTTTATTCGAGTAGAATGCCCCCACACCATGAATATCGTGTGATGGATTGCTGCGGGTGAAACTCACCCATAACCAGTTACGCAGATTCGCCGCCGTGAAATCAGCATCATCACATAAAACAATCATCGGCACGCCCCGAAGTGCTTCAATTTTCGGTAGCCAGGCGGCATCCATTCCCGCAATCTCGCGCTCAGTAGCTTCTGCACTTTCATATTTCCTGGTTTGCAGGGCGATTACACCCGGCATAACCAAACGAGCCGCAGACAATCCCGGCAACTCGTGAATGGCAGATGGTATATCGCGAGATAATTCACGTATGGGGTCGCCGTAGGCCGCAATAACCACCTTACTTCCGCTGTTCAAACCGGTTCCTGAATAATCCAGTGTATCGATGGTGGTATTGGTTTGAAAATGGATATCGCGGTCGAGCTGAATCCGCTCCAGCATGTATTCAAAAAATGCCTGTTCATTGTGTGTGCTCACGCGGTGCTCGTCATCTGCGGTAATGAAGAGAAACTTCGCCAGGCTGAGTTGTCCCGTTCCCAATACGTGATTGGCAATGGTAAGTAATTCTGCCGGTTGTTTAGTGCGCAGATAGGGCGTATATCGTTCACTGCCCACGGCTAACAGTAAGGGGTGAACGCCGGCAGCGTCTACGGCATGCACTTCTTTGAGTCCGGGTATCTCCTGGGGAATGGCATCGCCTGTAATCTCGTGAATCAATTGTCCGAAGCTGGTATCTTCCTGCGGTGGACGGCCCACCACGGTAAATGGCCAGATGGCATTCCTGCGTGCGTATACTTTTCGCACCTTCATCAGCGGGAAAGGATGTCTGAGACTGTAATAGCCCAGATGATCGCCAAAGGGCCCTTCGGGTTTGTTGTCACCGGGATAAACTTCTCCCGTGATAACAAAATCGGCATCGGTGCTGATGCAGAATCCGTCATCATAACGATATCGAAACCGGCGTCCGCCCAGCAACCCGGCAAATGTCATTTCACTCATGCCTTCGGGAAGTGGCATCACGGCCGATACGGTATGGGAGGGGGGGCCACCTACAAAAACCGAAACCTTCAACGGTTGTCCCATTCGGTTAGCTTTGGTCTGATGTACGCCGATTCCGCGATGCAACTGATAGTGCAATCCCACTTCTTCGTTGGGAATATATTCATTGCCCGAGAGCTGAATCCGGTACATGCCGAGGTTGGCTTTCATGATTCCGGGCTGTTCGATATCTTCTGTATAAACCTGAGGTAGGGTAACAAAGGCACCGCCATCCATAGGCCAGTGATGCACCTGTGGCAAATCTGTAATACGGATCTGTTGCGCCATTACCGGCTGACTCGATGGATTCCGTTTGGGCAATGCCTTCCAGGCAGCCAATCCCGCTCCGGCATGACGCCAGGGCTTTTTGATGGCTTTAAACGGGTCGTTCTTCAAACGAATGAGTTCCTGTACCTGTTCGAGGGTATCCCGAAACAGAAAACGGCTTCTTTCCAGCGTACCGAATATATTCGAGGCCGCGCGAAAGCGACTGCCCTTCACATTTTCAAACAGCAATGCCGGTCCGCCTGCTTCATGTACCCGCAGGTGAATAGCTGCCATTTCCAGATAGGGATCTACCTCTTCCTTAACGCGAACAAGCTGTCCGGCTTTTTCCAGATCAATAAGGGCTTCTTCCAGTGATTGATATGCCATGCGAATGATTAACGGGCCCAAATGTAAAACAGAATCGGCGCCAGCCTATCATTTTACTTTCGACCAGTTCTCACCGCTCTTGATGCGATAAAGCGTCATTTCGCTTACTCCATATTTTTCGGCCAGTTGACGGATGGTCATGGTCCGATTCTTACTGTTCAGCGTTTTCTTTATCGACCGAACCTGAGAGGCGTTCAGTTTTAGCCCGTTGGAGCGATTAGCCTGTACTTTCTTGTAAGCCACTTTAGCGGGACTGCTCTGCTGATGCTCAATCATCTCCTCCAGTGTGGCCCATTTCAGGTTTTTCACGGAATTGTCGGTCTTGTTATGGTTCAGATGAATCACATAACGATGCTTGGGCGAAGGCTTTTTCAGGAAAAGGCGTGCAATTTCTCGATGGATATACAGGGTTCCGTTATTCCCGGGCCGATGCAGGTTCAGGGTTTTGTAACCCGTAGTGAGCGAACCGTTTAGCAATTTACCATCCTCGGTCACTTTCTCCGTGTAACTGGCTACACGACCGTTAGAGGATAACGCATATTGCTTGCGAAGGTGTTTCCATCCCGGAAACTGAAGTGGCTTCCATACTTCGCCAGACATTGATTTTATCATCGTATCCTTTTTTTTAAAGTTACGAAAAGATATGCACCAAAATCATTATGCGTTTATTCTCCCCCCATCAATTTTAAAAATTGTTCTTCCGTGAGTATATGGATCTGGGGTATCTTTTTGGCCTTGTCCAGTTTGGACCCTGCATCTTCGCCCACCACCAGATAATTTAGCTTACTGCTCACCCCGCTGAGCAGCTTGCCGCCCCGGGCTTCCACCATTTCCTCGGCCTCCGAACGCTTTAATCGGCTAAGGGTACCCGTGAACAGGAAGGTCTGTCCCGCCAGCGCACCCCCCTCAGCACTGGTTTTCTTCTCGGAACGGAGATTTAATCCCAGTGCCTCCAGCTCTTTCAGCAATTCAATATTTCCGGGATTTCGGAAAAACTGATAAATGCTGTTGGCCACCTTAACGCCCACATCCTCCATGGATTGCAATTGCTCCAGGCTCATGGTGCTCAGATCATTCAGGTGATCCACCGCCTGTGCCAGGGTCTTGGCTGTGGTTTCTCCCACATATCTTATGCCAAGGGCGAAAATCAGCCGGTGCAGGGGCTGCGATTTCGACTTTTCAATATTGGTCTGCAGGTTGGTGATCGATTTCGCGCCAAATCCCTCCAATGCCTGAATTTTCTCAAAGGGCAAACGATAAATACCCGGAATATCTTTCAGCCATCCCAGCTCATAGAATTTCCGCACATTGGCCTCGCCGAAACTCCGGATATCCATCGCATCCTTGGATACAAAATGGATGATGCGCTCCACCACCTGAGCGGGACAATCGATATTGATGCAGCGCCATACCGCTTCGCCTTCTTCTCTTGCCAAGGGCGACTGGCAACGCGGACAAACATGCGGAAACTGAATCGGCTGTTCCTCGCCGTTTCTTACTTCAGCGAGGGATTTCACGATATAAGGAATCACATCCCCCGCGCGCTCCACCAGCACGGTATCGCCGATCATCAGATCCTTTTCGCGAATCACATCTTCATTGAACAGCGATATCGATCCCACGGTTACGCCCCCGATGGGCACGGGATCAATCTTGGCCACCGGCGTAATGGCACCGGTTCTGCCCACCTGGAATTCCACCGCACGCAGCTTACTCGTAGCCTGGCGCGCTTTGAACTTGTACGCAATCGCCCAGCGTGGATGGTGCGTGGTCATGCCCAGCTGATCCTGTAGTTCAAGACTATTCACCTTGACTACCATGCCGTCGATTTCATAAGGAAGATCATCGCGACCCGCTTCGAATTCCTTGCAATAGTTGATCACGCCCTCTATGCCGCGGATCACTTTTTTCTCCCTGGCGGGACTTCGAAATCCCAGTTCCCAAAGCAAATCCAGGCTGGAACTATGAGTCTGCAGGGCTTCCGGCGTTTTATTATCCTGATCAACATGATAACTTACATGATATAAAAAGGCTTCGAGATTGCGTCTCCGCACTTCCTCGGGGTCCTTGATCCGCAAAGAGCCGGAAGCGGCATTACGCGGATTCGCCAGCGGCGGAAGATTCTGCTCCGCCAGCTTCTCGTTAAATGCTTTGAAATTTTTCTTTGTCAGCAATACTTCACCCCGGATTTCAATCTGCGTAATACCGTAACGTGAAAACGCAGCGGAGAGTGGCACCGAGCGGATCTGGCGAATATTCGTGGTGATATCATCCCCCTGAACGCCATCGCCCCGCGTAGCTCCACGCACCAGCAAATCGTTTTCATAAATAAGGGAGATGCTCGCGCCGTCAAACTTAGGTTCCACGCAATACTCGATGTTATCACTCCGAACACCCTCCCTCACGCGACGATCCCAGGCAATCAGATCCTCCGCGTTGTATGAGTTGTCGAGCGATAACATCGGCACCAGGTGCGATACCGTGGGAAAAGCCGCATTCAATCCGTTTGCCACCCGCTGGGTGGGGGAATCGGGACGAATCAGCTCGGGATGCGCTTTCTCAATCGCTTCCAGCGCTTTATACAACTGATCATACTCGTAATCTGCCACCAACGGGGCATCCAGCACATAATAACGATACTCATGAAAGCGAAGCACATCGCGCAAAACCTCCACCTCCGAGGCAGGCAGGTGGGGCAGGCGATGCAATAACTCATTGGTACGGGACTGCAGATTCCTGGTTTGTTGATCAGTATACATGGGGGTAAAGTTTCAAAAAATTTGCTTACTAAAATCAAATGTGTATTTTTAACACATTAACGATTGCCATGAGAAAACCTGTCATAGTATTTTTGCTCCTAATGATTGCTTTCTGCGTCCGCGCGCAGATCACCGTGGAACCCTTTTTCCCGAAGGAGAATGATCAGATTCGTATCCTGTATGATGCCACCCTCGGCAACCGCGGATTAGTCGATTATAATGGAGATGTCTATATCCATATCGGTCTGATTACTGATAAAAGCAGTAACAGTACCGATTGGAAATATGTTACCACCAACTGGAATACCAATGAAGCCTCGGCGCGCATGACCCGCCTGGCTGCGAATTCCTATGCCTTCGACATTTCGAATATCCGAACCTGGTTCAATGTGCCGGGCGATGAAAAAATACTGAAGATCGCAATGGTATTCCGTTCCTATAATCCATCAGGAAATGCGCTGGAAGGGAAGACATCGGATCTCTCCGTGGATCAGGGGAATATCTATTGGGATGTTTACCCTGACAACACACTCGCCGCGCGATTCGACCGTCCGCAGTTTGAAAGCCGCTTTAAGCCCTATTTGTTGCCGTTGAATTTATCGGTGGGCGATCCGCTGTTCGTGCGCGCACAAAGCAGTGCATCGCAGAAGCTTTCCATCAAACTGAATGGTAACGTCCTCACCACACAAACCGTTAGCGGTAGCATTGAATACACGGCAACCATCGCCACCGCGGGTGAAAATGAATTCGTGGTATATAATCCCGATAATGCCGCTGCGCTATCGGATACCTTTCGCGTATATGTGGCGGCGCCTTCCACACAGGAGCCGCTTCCGGCCGGTGTGAAACAGGGCATCAATTATGAACCCGATGGAACAGCTGCCACGCTGGTGCTGTATGCGCCGGGCAAGGATCGGGTGAACCTGATCGGTGATTTTAACGACTGGACCGAATCGGTGAATTATCAAATGAAGAAAACGCCGGATGGAAAATATTTCTGGTTGCGGATAAGCGGACTCACGCCCGGACAGGAATACGCCTATCAATACCTGGTGGATGGCAATTTGCGCATCGGTGACCCCTTCTGTGAAAAAGTGCTGGATCCCTGGAATGATCAGTACATAAGTGCCGAAACATACCCTGGACTGAAAGCATATCCCGCCGGCAAAACCACAGGAATCGTGAGCGTGCTGCAACCCAACGCGCCGGTTTATAATTGGGAAGTGACCAATTTCCAGCGTCCTGCCAAGGAGAAACTGATTATTTACGAAGTGCTGCTGCGCGATTTTGTTACCAAACACGACTGGACCACGCTCAGAGATTCGATCGGTTATTTCAAATCGCTCGGTGTGAATGCCCTGCATATTCTGCCCTTTAACGAGTTCGAGGGGAATATCAGCTGGGGTTATAATCCCTCTTACTATTTCGCGCCCGATAAATACTACGGTCCGAAGAATACCCTGAAAGCGTTTATAGATGCCTGTCATAA
>DATCJQ010000510.1:0-11907 GCA_036562745.1 Flavihumibacter sp. | reverse complement strand
TCTATACTATGTAAGAGCGGGGAAAGTCAAAACGTTCCGGCTTAATGAAGACGGAAAGGAATACATCACCAACCTTTACAGCGCCGGCGATTATTTCGGTTATATCTCACTGTTAGAAAACACGGCTTATGAAGACAATGCCGAAGTGCTGGAAGATGCGGATCTGGCATTGATAGGTCGCGAAGATTTTGTGCAGGCAGTGTTTAACGATATGACCATCGCCGGAAAATTCATCCGCCTGATTTCCCAGAATGTGAAGGAGAAGGAAGATCGACTGCTGCATCTGGCTTATGATTCCTTACGCAAGCGGGTGGCCAAGGCCCTGGTGGATATCCACCAGAAATTTAATGGCAACGAAAACTCCTCCGCCCTGGATATCCCCAGGGAAGATATTGCGCAGTATGTGGGAACAGCCACCGAATCGCTGATCCGCACCCTGAGTGATTTTAAATCGGAGAAACTGATCGAAATAAAAGAAGGCAAGATCCGCATTACGGACCTTGCCAGATTGAGTAACCTCCTGTACTGATATTACTCGTCTAAACCAACTGCATTATGGGCCGCTTAAGGCGGCTAGTCTCAATAGTTCCTTAGTCTTCGTCGCGACTCAACTCGAAATCAGGTTTTTCGTTTTTGGGCGACTTATCTCCCGGTGAGGAAATCTCACGTCCATGTTCGTTCTGCTGACCCAGGGTCCACTGATCGGTCATGGTGGTCTCCAGCCAGAGGTTCCCCGATTTCCGAAATACCTGCACGGCCAGACCGAATCGCTGAATCATGGACTGTTCAAAGCTTGCTACCGTCATCGTCGGGGAAATTTCCAGCTCTCCTTCTTCCTTGAGCAGATTCAGCTCGCCAAGCGGACGGGTGGAACGAATCATTTTTTTAGGCAGGCTGCCCTGTTCAACTTTATGTGCTCGTTCAAAGAACTCGATTTTCAGGAAGGGGAAATGGGCTGAAAAACTATCCTGCAGCTCTTTAATGGTTTTCTTACTATCGATCCGGATGGTCATGTGGTTAAATAATTAGCATTTTAATAGACGAACACATCTACTTCTCCACTGTTTATAGCGGTTTGGCTGCGGGGAATATGTAGAACTAGTTCACCATTTTGATAAGCAGCCTGTGTATGGACGGTATCGGCATCTTCCGGAAGTCCGAAACTTCGTTCCCAGGCTGAATAATTATACTCGTAAGAAGATTTGTTCGCGGCTTCATGAGTTTCCTCCTTTTTGCCACGAATTGTAAGTTCTTTTCCGCTGACATGAACCTGAAAGCAGGGCCGATCCAGTCCCGGCACAGCCAGCCGGATAATATACTCACCGGCAGTCTCGGACACGTTGGCGGCGGGTACCCAGCGGGTAGCCCTTTTCCTGGGTTCCGGGGCTCCTTCAAATCCGAACAGGGGCCTCCGCAGGCGATGACTTCTTTTTGAGGTAGCTGCTGTCATAATATAGGTTTTAGATATTCGCGGAAAACATCATGCCACAAATATAAACCCGCTCCCAGCCAGGTCTTATGACCTGAGGGGGACGGATATATGACTTTTATCAGTTACCTGTAAATTCGTCGAGATCGCGACGTTCTTTTTTGGTAGGGCGGCCCAGTTTGCTCAGGCGCTTGCCGGTATGGAAGCTGGCGGCCTGGTATTGGATCCGCTGCAGCTCCTCGGGCGGAGTGAGATCTTCATAGTGTTTGATGGCCTCGGTATAGGCTACCCGCTTATCCAGCAAACCCGTTACCCGGATCACCCATTTGCGCGACTCAGTTTTCACCTCGTATTCGTCGCCCACCGATACATTTCTCGAAGCCTTCACCGAATTGCCATTCATTTTCACGCGGCCCTTGTCGAGCGCTTCCGCCGCCAGTCCGCGCGTTTTGAACAGCCTGATGGCCCAGAGATATTTATCAAGTCTGAGTTTCTCCTTTTCCATGATAGCTCCACCTTATTTTTCAGCCACAAACTGATGGAAATACGGGATGGTCTCGATTCCCTTGTAGAAATTGGCCAGGTCAAATTTTTCGTTCGGAGAGTGCAGGTTATCGCTGTCCAGTCCGAATCCAAGAAACACAATCTTCAGGCCAAGCTCCTGCTCAAACAGGGCGCAGATCGGGATGCTTCCGCCGCCGCGTACCGGAATCGGTTGCTTGCCGAACGTAGCTTCGATGGCCCGGGCAGCTGCCTGGTATTCTTTGGAATCGATCGGGGTCATATAAGGCTCGCCGCCGTGATGCAAACTGGCTTTCACCGTTACATAATCCGGCGCGATGGATTCCAGGTGTTTGATCAGCAAATCTGTGATCTTGTGCGAATTCTGATTGGGCACCAGGCGGCAGGAGATCTTCGCATAGGCTTTTGAGGGCAGCACCGTTTTCGCTCCCTCACCGGTATAACCGCCCCAGATGCCGTTCAGCTCCAGGGTGGGACGAATTCCCGTGCGCTCATTGGTGGTGAAACCTTTTTCGCCCCAGAGCGCCTTCACGCCCAGATCGGCCTTGTATTCCTCTTCGTTATAGGGTGCTTCGGCCATCATCTTCCGCTCTTCCGGAGTGGCTTCCACCACATCATCGTAAAATCCGGGAATGGTGATATGATTGTTTTCATCATGCAGGGTGGCGATCATCTTCGCCAAAATCGTAATGGGATTGGCTACCGCACCGCCGTACACTCCGCTATGGAGATCACGGTTCGGCCCGGTAACTTCCACCTCGATATAGGAGAGCCCGCGAACCCCCACATCAATAGAGGGAGTATCCAAACTGATCATCGCCGTATCGGAAATCAGGATCACATCGGCTTTCAGCAAATCTTTGTTTTCCTTCACGAAACCGGCCAGGTTGGGTGAACCCACTTCTTCCTCGCCTTCGATCAGGAACTTGATATTGGTAGGCAGGGTTCCGGTTTGCACCATGATTTCCAGTGCCTTTACATGCATATAAAACTGGCCCTTGTCGTCGCAGGCGCCGCGGGCACAGATTTTACCGTCTTTAATGGTGGGCTCAAAGGGACCGCTGTTCCAGAGCTCCAGCGGGTCGGCCGGCTGAACATCGTAGTGGCCATAAACCAGCACAGTGGGTTTGGAAGGATCCGTGATCAGCTCGCCATATACAATCGGATGCCCCGCAGTGGGATAGATTTCAGCTTTGGTAGCACCGGCATCGAGCAGCGATTTCTTCACCGCCTCGGCACAGGCAACCATATCGCCTTTGTGTTCTGAACGTGCACTGATACTGGGAATGCGCAGCAAATCCAGTAATTCCGATAAAAACCGATCCTGGTGCTTGTCCTGGTATTCTTTCCAAACTTTCATGATTTCAGCATTTAGCGCCACGAATTTAGTCCGTTTTGGCCAAACCCTCCGGTTTGGTGCCCAGGTGGTGTTTTTGGTTGGACTGGATATTCTCGATCGTCCACTCGATGCGGTGCCGGAACGCATGCTGCCGCACCGGGCAGTCGAATTTGGTGCAAATGGGACAGGAAATCTCCAGGCATCCGTCGGAATGCACGAACAGTTCGATGCTGTCGCCGAAGGCCGATCTGATTTCATTGCTGAGGGCATCCACCTCGTCATGCGCTTCGTGTACGTTGAGGTACCAGGGCACGGTCAGGTGGCAATCCACATGGAGTATACTGCCGTATTTGATCACGCGAAGATTGTGCAGGTCGATCCAGTTGATGCGGCGTGCTGCCTGCAACTGTGCCACCATCTTTTTTAAGAGATGCCGGTCTGCCTCATCCATTATTCCCGCGAGCGATGGACGAACAATGGAGTAGCCGGTATATAATATATATAAACTAAAAGCCAGGGCGATGATGGTGTCGAGAATGCGCCACCCCGTGATCCATACCAGCAGTACGCCGATCAGGATCCCAACGGTTGACCAGGTATCGGTTTGCAGATGACGCCCGCTGGCCTGGAGTGCCAGTGAATTGTTTTTCTTCCCGCGCCGGATTGCAATCGCTCCCACGAGGTAGTTGACCAGTCCCGCTAATCCTATCAATATCATACCCTGGTCCAGCCTTTGCAATTCGGTGGGATAAATAAAATGAATGATACATTCATAGATGATGTAAAGTCCTGCTACCATAATAAGAGTGCCTTCCACGGCTGCGGAGATGAACTCTGCTTTCCCATGTCCGTAAGGGTGATCGAAATCGCGGGGTTTGGCTGCCACATATAAACTGTAGAGTCCGATAAATCCCGACACCACATTTACGGTGCTCTCGAGGGCATCGGTGAGAATGGCCACGGAGTGGGTGAGGAACCAGGCCGTGATCTTCAGTGCAAACAGAACGATCGCCACGAATACCACCCAGCCCTGCAATTTGAGATTTTCCTTCGCTCCCTGCATATCATCCGATTTGTGGTATTCCCGTGGGAAAGATCCGGTTATTGATACAGTTTGATAAGTTAATGATACGATTCGAGCCATTTGCGTAAACCGAATGGGGCATATTTGCAGGAGGCCCTGAATCGGGTCAAAATTAGCTTTTATTTACTGCTTAACTAATGACGATTAACATGCCAACCAAACCAATCAATGTACTGACTGCTGCCCTGGCCTCAGTATTTATGCTTGCTTCCTGCAGTACCCCTACTGAAAATAAAACTGAATCGGCTTCAGCATCCAATGGCGTATGGTCTGCCGAAAAAGCCCATGCCTGGTATGAAAAACAGCCCTGGATAGTGGGTGCGAATTTCATACCAAGCACCGCCATCAACCAGCTTGAAATGTGGCAGGCGGAAACCTTCGACACCGCCACGATCCGCCGCGAACTGGGCTGGGCTGCCTCCATCGGGATGAATACCATGCGGGTATACCTGCACAGCCTCGTGTACGAGCAGGATTCTACTGCATTTCTCGATCGTATCGATACCTATCTCTCCATCGCCAACGATAATAAGATCAAAACCATCTTCGTGATTTTTGACGATGTGTGGAATAAGGAACCCAAACTCGGTAAGCAGCCTGAGCCCAAAACGGGCACCCACAATTCGGGCTGGATGCAGGATCCCGGCGATCCCGCGCATAAGGATACCACGCTTTTCCCCAAGCTGGAGAAATATGTAACGGCGGTGATTAGCCGATTTAAGGATGATGAGCGCGTGTTGTTATGGGATCTCTATAACGAGCCGGGTAATACCGATAAACTCACCAGCTCCATGCCCCTGCTGAAAAATGTATTTGCCTGGGCAAGAAAAGTGAATCCCAGTCAGCCGCTTTCCGTGGGCTTATGGAGATGGGATTTTGAAGAACTGAATGAATTCCAGGTGGCCAATTCCGATGTGCTGACCTATCACGATTATGAAGACGAAAAATGGCATCTGCGCGTGGTGGAACTGCTCAAGACCCATGGCCGTCCAATGATTTGCACCGAATACATGGCCCGCACCCGCGGCAGCCTGTTTGAAAGCACCCTGCCCATGCTGAAAGAGAAAAAAGTGGGCGCCATCAACTGGGGATTGGTGGCAGGCAAAACCAATACCATTTATGCCTGGAATACACCCATACCCGACGGGTCTGAACCCAAAATCTGGTTCCACGATGTGTTCCGCAAAGACGGCACTCCCTATAGCCAGAAAGAAGTTGAGCTGATAAAACAACTGACGAGTGAGGCAAACGCCGGGAAATAAATAAATTGCGTGTAAACTTATTTAATAACACGCGAATTATTTTTTTTCATACGCAGTTGACCATCTGATACCTCTCCCTTGTCCAGGGGGGAGGTAAGATGGATTAAAAGATTACCATGGAAAGACAAGAAACAGTGCAGCAGACAGAAGCAGCTCAGCAAATTGCCCGGATCAGCGAAAGATTTCAGGAAATTTTTAAGTCCGAACCCCTGCTGGTGAGATCACCGGGAAGGATAAACCTGATTGGGGAACACACGGACTATAACAACGGATACGTGCTACCCGCAGCCATCGACAAAGCGACAGTGGTAGCTATTTCCAAAAGGGATGATGCCATCGTTCACCTTTATTCCGCCGACCTGAATCAGGAACTTATTATCTCCCTTGATCAGCCGCTTACACCCAGGAACAACTGGAGCGATTATCTGGTGGGAGTGGTGGATCAACTGCAGCGTTTAGGCCTGCCCGTTAGTGGCTTCAATCTGGTATTTGGCGGAAATGTTCCCCTCGGTGCCGGCGTTTCTTCTTCAGCAGCGCTGGAATGCGCGGTGGCTTTCGCCCTGAATCATCTCTTTGGTTTTGGCCTTGATACCCTGCAAATGGTAAAGCTCTCGCAAAAAGCGGAAAACCAGTTTGTAGGCGTAAACTGCGGTATCATGGATCAGTTTGCCAGCATGTTTGGCAAAACCAATAAAGTGATAAAACTAGATTGCCAGTCGCTGGATTTCGAATACGTGCCCCTCGATATGTCGGATTTCCGCATTGTATTGCTCGATACCCAGGTGAAACATTCACTTGGCAGCAGTGAATACAATGTGCGCCGCAGCCAGTGCGAGGAAGGCCTGGCCCTGCTACAACAGGCTTATCCCGGGTTCAGTAATCTCCGAGATGCCAGCCTGGAACAGCTGGATACCGTGCTGAAGCCGAAGGATTCGGTAATCTATAATCGATGTCGCTATATCATGGAAGAAAACCGGCGGCTCCTCGATGCCTGCGAACTCCTGAATAAAGGAGATATGAGGGGTTTTGGCAGGAAAATGTATGGATCGCACGAGGGATTGTCCGGGCTCTATGAAGTGAGCTGCCCGGAACTCGATTTCCTGGTAGAACAGGTACGCACAAACGAAAATGTATTCGGCGCGCGTATGATGGGCGGCGGCTTTGGCGGATGCACCATCAACCTGGTAAAAACAGAAGGCGTGCAGCAGCTGATTGAAGAAGTGGGCAATCGGTATGCTGATCATACCGGTCTGACCATGAAATCCTATATCGTACAGATAGGTGAGGGTACGCATCTGGCGTAATCTTAATCCGATTTTTAAACAGAACTGGAAATGGAAAATTTCTCATATAAAGAACATCCGCATACGCGGAAAAACCTGCTCACGGGCGAATGGATCCTGGTGTCACCACACCGTACCAAGCGCCCATGGCAGGGTAAACAGGAGCAGGTGCCACCGACCACCATGCCGGCCTATGATCCTGCCTGTTATTTATGTCCGGGTAATACCCGCGCCGACGGATCCGTTAACGAACAATACGAGGGTCCGTTTGCCTTTACCAATGATTTTGCAGCCCTGTTGCCCGATACACCCGATGGCACCACCACGATAGGCGGATTGCTCGAAGCGCGATCCGAGCGGGGTATCTGCCGGGTAATCGGCTTCTCGCCGCGGCATGATCTGACGCTGCCCCAACTTTCCATTCCGGAGATCGAAAAAGTGATTGCGCTCTGGTGCAGGGAGTTCAATGAGCTTTCTTCGAATAAGGATATCCGTTATATACAGGTATTTGAAAACAAGGGTTCCATCATGGGATGCAGCAATCCTCACCCGCATGGGCAGATATGGGCATCCACTTCCATCCCCGTGGAAATTCAGAAGGAGCTGAAGCAGCAGCGCGCATATTTTGAAGAGAAGGGGCGTACCCTCTTGTCGGACTACCTGGCTACGGAGCTCGACCAACGGGAACGTATACTCGAAGAAAACGAGCATTTCGTGGTGTTGGTTCCCTTCTGGGCTACCTGGCCTTATGAAACAATGATCATTTCCAGGCGTCCGGTCTATTATACCCATGAGTTTACCGATGCGGAAAAGAAGGCCCTGGCCGCTGCGCTGAAAAATCTTACCACGCGGTACGACAATCTCTTCGAAATTTCCTTCCCTTATTCGGCGGGCATTCATCAGGCACCGGTGAATACCGAAGACCGGCTGGGATGGCACTGGCATATGCATTTCTATCCGCCTTTGCTGCGGTCTGCCACGGTGAAGAAATTCATGGTTGGATATGAAATGCTGGCCAACCCGCAGCGGGATATTACTCCCGAATGGGCGGCCGAAAAATTAAGGCAATTACCCGTTACTTATTTTCAAACTTCGGATACTATCCAATAAATTAGCGGTCATGAAAAAAAACTTGCTTCCCATTCTCGCTCTGGTAGCCGTTCTGGCCTGTAATACAGCCGAGCAACCCGCCGATGATAAATCTCCTTCAAAAGATATGACAAGCGCCTTCGACAGTACCCTGCAGGGGAAAAAGACAGCCCTTTACTGGCTGACCAACGGAAACATGAAAGTGGCCATCACCAACTATGGTGGCCGTGTGGTAAGTCTGCTGGTTCCCGATAAAGACGGAAAAGAGCAGGACGTGGTGGTTGGCTTCGGCTCGCTGGCCGATTTTGTGGGATCAACCGAACGTTATTTCGGTGCCACCATTGGCCGGGTGGGTAACCGAATTGCCGGTGGTAAGTTCACCCTGAAAGGTAAAACATACGAGCTCTTCACCAATAATGGTCCCAATACCCTGCATGGTGGTAAAGTAGGTTTCCAGGATGTGGTATGGGATGCTGAGCAACCCAACGATTCCACCTTGGTGCTGCGCTATGTATCACCTGATGGCGAGGAGGGCTTCCCGGGTACACTTAGCACAAAAGTGGAGTTTACTGTTACAAAGGATCAGGAACTGGCTATCCAATACGAAGCCACAACCGATAAGGCTACACCCGTGAATCTCACCAACCATGCTTTCTTCAACCTGAATGGGGAAGGTTCCGGTACTATCAATAATCATATCCTCCAACTCAATGCAAGCAAATACACGCCGGTGGATTCCACGCTGATTCCGACCGGAGAACTGGCATCCGTTAAAGGAACACCTTTTGACTTCACCACACCCACTGCCATTGGCGCCCGGGTGGAAGAAGACAATGAGCAATTGAAATTTGGAAAGGGATATGATCACAATTTCGTACTGGATGATACCGCTCCCTGGAAAAAAGCCGCCGTGGTGAAGGGCGATCTCACCGGCATTCAGATGGAAGTGTTTACGGAAGAGCCGGGGATCCAGTTCTATGGTGGCAACTTCATGGCAGGAAAAAATACCTTCAAATCCGGCGCAAAAGACGAGTTCAGAACCGCATTCTGCCTGGAAACCCAGCATTTCCCCGATGCGGTGAATAAACCCAAGTTTCCCAGTACGATTCTGGAACCGGGACAAACCTATAAAACACGCACCGTTTATAAATTTTCTGTTCAACCCTAAGACCCACTCATAAGTGAACTGGTCTGAATGATCAGCCATAAACCAATACTGCCATAACTAACGAGCCATGAATATTCTCCATACCAAAGACTATATTGTTTTTATCATCTATTTTCTGATAGTAGCCCTTTATGGCTGGTGGGTATACAATAAGAAGAAGGCGGCATCTGCAAGCAGTAAGGATTATTTCCTTGCAGAGGGATCGCTCACCTGGTGGGCCATCGGGGCTTCGCTGATTGCCTCCAATATCTCTGCGGAACAGTTTATCGGGATGAGCGGATCCGGTTTCAAGATGGGGCTGGCCATCGCCACCTACGAATGGATGGCGGCTGCCACGCTTCTGATTGTAGCCATCTTCTTTATTCCCGTTTATCTGAAGAATAAGATCTATACCATGCCGCAGTTCCTGCAAACGCGGTATAATGGAACCGTGGCCATGATTATGGCCGTGTTCTGGCTCCTGCTGTATGTGGTGGTGAATCTGACTTCCATACTCTATCTCGGTGCATTGGCCGTGAGCAGCATCTCCGGACTCAATTTCACCGCCTGTATGCTTGCCCTGGGCATATTTGCCATCGTCATTACACTGGGTGGGATGAAGGTGATCGGTTATACCGATGTGATCCAGGTGTTCTTCCTGATTCTCGGCGGACTGGCCACCACCTACCTCGCGTTGAACATGGTGAGCGACCATTTCGGATCATCCGGACCCATTGCTGGTCTCGGACTGCTGCAGGACAAAGCATCGGATCATTTCCATATGATATTTAAACAGGACAATCCGAACTATATCGATCTGCCCGGACTTTCGGTGCTGATCGGTGGTATGTGGATTGTGAACCTCAACTACTGGGGATGTAACCAGTATATCACGCAGCGTGCGCTGGGCGCGGATCTGAAGACTGCCCGCGCGGGCATCCTTTTCGCTGCTTTCCTCAAATTGCTGATGCCGGTAATTGTGGTACTGCCCGGTATCGCTGCGTATGTTTTGTATCAGGAAGGAAATTTTCAGACAGAAATGTTGCAGGATGGCGAACTGAATCCCGATCGCGCTTATCCCGTGCTGCTGAACCTGTTGCAACCCGGATTAAAGGGACTGGCATTTGCCGCGCTTACTGCTGCGGTGGTGGCTTCCCTGGCCGGAAAGGCGAACAGTATTGCCACCATCTTTACGCTGGATATTTATAAGAAGCGGATTGCACCCGATGCAGACGAGAAAAAACTGGTGAACATCGGAAAGATCGCCGTGATCATTTCCATGGTGCTGGCCATCCTGATTTCGCCCTTCCTCGGTATCGATAAGAAGGGTGGATTCCAGTATATCCAGGAATATACAGGTTTCGTATCGCCGGGTATCTTCGCTATGTTTATCCTTGGTTTCTTCTGGAAGAAAGCCACTTCGAATGCAGCGCTCTTTGCCACAATCGGCGGATTCCTGCTTTCCGTTTTCTTCAAGTTCCTGCCGAAGATCATGGACCTGAGTTTCCTGATTCCTTATGGCTGGGCCAAGGCCAACGAAAATGGTGTGGCGGAAATTCCCTTTATCGACCGGATGGCGTTGGTATTCCTGATCTGTGTGATCGGCATGTATGTGATCAGTATGGCTGAAAATAAAAAAGGAATCCGGCCCAATGGGCTGGAAATCGACTCCAAACAATTCCGTCCCGATCCTGCTTTCACCGTGGGAGCACTGATCGTGTCTGGTATCCTCGTAGCGCTGTACACTATCTTCTGGTAATAAGAAGATTTCCGGATATTCTCATATAAAAAACCGACTCATGTTACTCTGAAAGTTTCATGAGTCGGTTTTTCGTTTGTATGCAGGCGTTAGCAAGCTCTGGTCGCGTCCGCTTGAATAAATTGCTAATTCAGTTCTGCTGCTTACGTTTGGAATGCATATAGTCGGTGGGCGTCATATTAAACTGCTTGAGGAAATTTCGGGCGAAATTGCTTTGCGAACTGTAGCCCACCATATCGGCAATCTCATACACTTTGTATTCGGCATCGGCCAGCAGCTCCGCCGCTTTTTTCAAACGGGTAATATTAATCAGCTCCAGCGGTGTAAGATTGGAAACCGCCTTGATTTTACGATATAGGGTGATCCGGCTCATGTTCATGATACGGGCCAGTTTCTCCACGTCGAGATCCAGGTCCTCCATATGCTCCTGGATCGCATTGTTCAACTGACTCAGGAATTTCTCATCGGCCTTGGTATGTGCGATGCTCTTGATATGCACGAGGGGAGAGCTGGCGAAATAATCGCGAATCATCGCACGGTTGGCCAGCAGGCTGTGAATCTGCGCCAGCAGGTGTTCCTTCGAAAAGGGTTTTTCGATATAGGCATCGGCACCCAGTTCCAGTCCCTCTACCTTCGACTGGATGGTATTTTTTGCTGTGAGCAGAATCACGGGGATATGAGAATACTCCAATGTGGACTTCACTTTCCTGCAAAGTTCAAAGCCATCCATCACGGGCATCATCACATCTGAGATAATCAGATTCACCGCTTCTTCATTCAAAATATCAATCGCTTCGGCTCCGTTGCCTGCTTTCATCACCTGGTATTTCTGATCCAGGATGGTTTCCAGCAGCTCCAGGATATCCTCTTCGTCATCAACTAATAATATAATCGGTAACATGGCAATTCGTTTTCATATATTAATGGGCGGAAATCGTTAGTATAAAAGTATTCAATCCTCCCGTACTGTTACAAACAATCGTTCCGTTATGA